>NZ_JAKZGV010000036.1:0-44896 GCF_022557375.1 Shewanella sp. MM_2022_3 | reverse complement strand
GGCTTGGGATGATGTTTGGGTGAGTGGATGAATCAAAATTTTAAAAAATTAATAAAAATCAGTGGCTTTTGTCGCTGGCTGGTGCTCTTGTCTGCTGTGGCGATTATCGCCCATCTGCTTTATAGCTATTGGGCCTATGATGAGATCCGCTTCAATACCAGTAATTCCCAGTTCCTCGAACTGTGGAACTTGCCGAACGCTAACCGAAACCTGTTGATCGTCATGCTAACCCCATTATTTATCTCATTTTTAGTCGGTGTTTATTGGCTACAACGGCTCTTATCCTGCTATCAACGGGGGTTATTTTTCAGTGATGAGAGTATGAAATGTTACTTGTGGCTCGTATGGCTGAAAGCCGCCGCTTTAGTGTTTGAAATGCTACAAAACTTAGGCATAGGCTATTATCATCAGTCATTTTTTGAGGATGGTCGCATCGAATTAGTGCTTGATTTTGGCAATATCACCACGATTTTATTGATGTTGCTTATCGTGTATTTGCTTAAAGCCGCCCGCGATTACGAGGCGGAAAACAAAGAGTTTGTTTGATCTTGAATATTATCGTTAATTTAGACGTCATGATGGCGATGCGAAAGGTGAGTTCTAAAGAGCTTGCCAAGGCAGTAGGCATTACCGAGGCTAACTTGTCCTTGCTTAAGCGGGGCAAAGTCAAAGGGGTGCGTTTTGATACCTTGGCGAGTATCTGTGAATACTTAGCCTGTCAGCCGGGGGATATTTTGGAATACCGAAAGGATGCTGAGCAAGATACGTCGGACTAAGGGGAGATGCCTAGGCTGCATGCTGTGCAGCCTAGGTTTGCGGTTTTACGCTTTTACTAACTGAGTTAAATCCGCTGGGCGGTAATAAACGGATTTCAGTACCTTGCCTTGGCGCACGACTTTACCGGCCATTTCTACATCTTTAGCACATTTGGCGATGATAAATTCGCCCTTTTTACTGCCGACGATGTCAACGCCTTGCTCGGCATAAAAAGCAATGGTTTCGGCTAGCTCTTGCTCGTTGCGGCACACTTTGCTCATATTGCTAGAATGGACTTCGTCCCAGCAGGCGATAAAGTCAATTTCACGGTTTTTGGCGACACACAGCAGCAAGTCGATAAGGTAGCTGATTTCTAATTTGTCATGCATGTGCTCGGCGCCTAAGTGCACTAAACGCCCCATCAACACATACACTGAATCGACAATGGCATCGGCTTGTTCGATACGGCTATCGGCTTCGGCAAGTTCAGTTAACTCTTCAATAATCAGCGAAGTATGTAAGGTGTCAGCCTTATCATCAAATGAGCTGGCATCGTTGACGGCGAGGTCGAAGGTACTGCGAAACTCACTGATATCACGATACAAGTGGTCATAAATAGGTTGAGTTAAACAGCTGAGTTTCATCGGAGTGCCTTAGATTTTATCAATAGGTTTTACAAATAGATTGGTGAAATCGATTTATGGATAACTGCGGCAATTCTAAAGAAAGGTGGCGCAGAATACAAAGTGTGCTGGCCTTGAAGTAAAAAATACCCGCTGCCAAATCGGGGAGCAGCGGGTTTCGGCAAAGATTAGGGTGGACACCGAATGGAGATTTGATTAACAGGCACGGACTAAGTCACTAAAGACCTCGTCATTGACCGCTGGGTTAACGGCTTATTGCGCGTATTTGGCGATCAGCTTATCCAAATAAGGGGCAACCTCTTTGTCAGACCAATCTAAATAGCCACGAACAAATCCAACAAGATTACCTTTTGCATCAAATAAATAAGTCGCAGGAACCACATTGGCAGGAATGATCTGCTCGATATTTTTGTTGGGGTCGAGCCAAGTGCTGTATTGATTAAAACCATGCTGATTAAGAAACGGGCGTACTTCTTTTATCTCTTCATCAATTGAAATTGGCACAATAGCGATTTTTTTATCGGCAAATTGCTGTTGTAATTTTTGCAGCTCGGGGATTTCCCTTAAACAAGGGACACACCAGGTTGCCCAGAGGTTTACTAGCGTAAGCTTACCTTGATGTTGTTTGAGGCTTTGTGCTTGCCCTGCTTCATCCATAAAAGGCACTTCGGGTATCCCGCGGGCATGTTGCATCTCAATAAAACCCGTCATGACTCGTGGTTTTGGAATTGCTTCGCCAGTGTCATAGAGTTTGTTTTGCAGAGAATGGGCCTGCACGACGCAGCTCAGCAGCAATGAAGTGCAAAGGAGGGTGAGCTTGGCTGTGGATGATTTCATGGGTTTATCCTTATATTCAAACTGAGCGAGTCGCGTTGTTAGCGGAAGGTGACTTGCGTTTTATCAGGGAAAGACCTAAGCCTAACCCTATGATTAATAACGCCAGCGGGCCTAGCCAAAGCGCCAGTGTTGAGGGTTTTAATTCTGGCTGATAACGGATTTTTTCACCGTAGCGCTGTACCATAAAATCGAGGATCTCATCCCGTTTATAGCCTTGTTCAAGCAGCGAAAAAATTTGCCCCTTGAGCTCATGGGCGATAGGTGCCTGTGACTCGAATAAGGTTTGGTTGGTCGCCATTGGGCAACGCAGTACTTTGCTGATCGCTATTGCCTGTTGCTGATAGGATGTGCCCATATCCGAGCTTTCCTGTGCCGTCGCGAGAAAGGTTGTCCCGCCAAAACAGAGGATGAGTGACAACAACCAAAACAATAAACTCAAATAGGGGGAGCGAAATAATGGATTCATGGGGTTACAGTCTCCCTAGCTGAGGGGTGCCTGCTGCCCTCAGTGCTTCTGTGTGTTCGACATGGCGAACTTGTCTGACGGGCCACGCAGCGATTGCTCCTGCGAGCATCATCAACATGGCGCCTAGCCAAATCCAAGTCGCCAATGGTTTATAGCTAATGCGGATCAGGTACTCAGTGTCGCTCAGTTGCAGTCCCATTGAGACGTAAATATCGCGCCAAAAACCGTGGTCGATGCCCGCGTGGGACATTTCCATACCATTGCTTTTAAAGGTTTGTCTTTGTGGTTGGATATAGCCCAGTACTCGATCGTCCTGCTTGGCATCGCGTACACTGATATTGGCTTGAATAGCAGTAAAACTTTGGCTCTCAACTTGCTCGGTACTCTCATACACCAGCACATAATTCGCTAACGGTTTACCCTGGCCTGGCCCCATTCGTAGCAGGGCTTCCTGTTCGAAAAAAGACACCGATGTTGCGCCGATAATCGTCACTACAACCCCGAAGTGTCCGAGCATCATGGCGACCCTTGCGCGCTTTGATGCTGACGGCTGGATTGGTCGTGCTGTGGGTAAGCGTTCTGGGGCGCCGCGTGGTGGCTTGAGTATCATCTTTAGACTCAAACCAAGGCATAACAATAAAAATAACGCGCTGGCACTGCCAAGAACGAGGAATAATGCGCCATCGCCTTTAGCTTGATAACCCAGCACTGTTGCAATAATGGCAATGGCTACAGTGGGGACAGCCAATACCTTGAGTGGTTTGTGGGTGGATTGCCCCCAATTGAGTAGCGGGGCGAGGCCCATTAAGACGACAGCGATAAAGGTCAATGGGACAAAAATCGCATTAAAATAAGGTGCGCCCACCGACAAAGTACCTAGGTTTAACAGCTCATATATCAGGGGATAAAAGGTGCCAAGTAGTACGGAAAAAGCCGCGACTACCAGCACTATCACCCCAAGCAGTAAAAAGGTCTCTTTGCTTAATAGCGCATGGGTGACTTCTCGTCTCAGTGCGGGGGCTTTTATCGCAAAAATAAATAGGGCCGCACCAACAAAAAGCACTAATAAACATAGGATTGACATACCTCTGGTTGGGTCAGCAGCAAAGGCATGTACCGATTGCACGATACCGGAACGCACCAAAAAGCTGCCTAACAAACTGAGGGAGAATGCTAATAAACATAAAAACAGTGTGGTAAGGGTAAAGCCCTGTGTTTTTCGGGTGAGCACTAAAGAATGCACCAACGCGGTTGCGACCAGCCAAGGAATAAATGACGCGTTTTCAACGGGATCCCAAAACCACCAACCGCCCCAGCCCAGTTCGTTATAAGCCCACCAAGAACCAAAGGCATTGCCCCCTGTGAGGAAAATCCACGCCAATAGCACCCAAGGGCGCATGTATTCGAGGTGGCGAGTCGGTAACTTTCCTCCCAGTAACGATGCCAGTGCTGCGGCAAAGCAAACCGTTAGCCCGACATATCCCAAAAACAGCATAGGTGGATGCAGTATTAAGCCTATGTCCTGCAATATGGGGTTAAGGTCGCGCCCTTCGACTGGAATATTTGGTAGCAAGCGGGCAAAGGGATTGGAGGTAAAGAGTAAAAACAAATTAAAGCCGAGGATCACTAAGGCCAAAATTGCGAGGACTCGGCCAAAGTAAGCCTTATCAGCCTGTAAACTGGCACTATCGAGATTAACCTTATTCGTTGCTTGGCGCCAATTGATCACTGCGCCCCACAGGGCAATGGCGAACACCCAAAATAACATTGAGCCTTCATGGCTGCCCCACACGGCCGCAATTTTATAGCCCACAGCGAGTTGACTATTAGAATGGTTGGCAACATAGGCGACTGAAAAATCATCGCTAATAAAGCTAAATATTAAGCTACACAGTGCGGCAAATAAGGTAATAAATAGTGCGTAAAATAATTTATTGCCAAAGTGGATTAGGTAAACGTTATTCCGATAGCTACCAATTAAATGATTCGTTGCCGACAATAATGCAAAAACAGTGCTCATGATTAGCAATATGTGCCCTATTTCTGGAATCATATTTATCATTGATATTTCCTGCATGGCATTAGTTATCGATTTACATTAATACTGAAATTAATGAGAGGTTACTTTTTAGCGGTTAATCGGTACAGACTTATTTGTTTTTATCTAGGTAAGTTAGATGTGAAGTCTTTACCCATTCCACGATTGGCTTGCAGGGTAACTGAGTTTTAACGGAAGGAATGTGATCTGTCTCGGTATTAAAATCGTCATTTGTGGCTTTGGTTCTTTTTGAAAAATCAAAGCTGTTTTTAGGTTTTTTTAGATGTAAAAAAACAGATTTAAAATCTAAAAAATCACTAATAAAATTTTATCAAGTTTATGATTTGTTTGTATTTTTTGATTTTTAGCTCTATTGATTTCTGAATCAAAATTTAATGTGCTCTAGCGCAGATTTTTTGCTTTTTCTCTCATTCATTATGCCGTCACTGGTCAATTGTTTATGTCGTTCAGTGAACAGTTAGGTTCAGTGGAAAATATAAAACTAATGATAAATTAGGAGTGAATGATGAAGCGATGGAAAACCAAAACAGCCTTAGGCGTGCTGTTTTGTTTAGGTTCTGCCGTAAGCGCTACCACAATCGCATCCGATGCTAAATCGGATGGTAAAGTGGTCCCTGGTGTGGGTAATAAACAACAAACTCACTATACTCAAGATATCTTGGCTAACCCCAATTTAAATGAAAATTTAATGGAGAAATCCCGTGGTGTTAAAACACTGCAGGATTATATTGTTCAAGAGCAAGAATTGTTTGATTTTCTATTTGAAAATCACCCAGTTTTTAAATATGACGCAGAAGGTCGTTTAAAAGGCACTTATAAAGTCAGTGACCGTGGTGAAGAATATTTACACGGTGGTGACAGTGTTGCTTACAGTAAACACAGTAAAGAAGTGAACTCAACCGATGGCACCGCTGTACGTTATAGCTCTTATAACGATGGTCAGCGTCCAAAAGCACTGCAATACCGTTTAGGGGCAAAATCGATTTTAGATTTCCCTAACAAGTTTGTGGGCCCAGAAAAATGCGGTGAGTGTCATGGGCCGCAATACGAAAAATGGAGACGTTCACGTCACTCTAAGACGATTCGCTTCCCTGGCGAACATCCAGAAGTCGATAACGACCTGAAAAAAACCATGTATACCACCAAAGATACCACGATTCTGCCATCGGGTATTACGCCAGACGCTATCTACGCGACTGTGGGTACGCCACGTACTAAATATGGTTTTATCGACGCCTACCTAGTGCGCGGTACTTACCATGTGAAAGACGGTCTGTTGAAAGATGGCACTGGTACTATGGTCGCTGGTGGTAACCAATTCTCCCGCGGTTGGGCTGAGTGGTTAACTCCTGAAATGGCTGCAAAAATTAACAAAGCTATTCCAAGTTTCCCCGTCAAAATGGAAGATTTTGGTACCAGCGGTTCACACCAATGGGGCATGAGCTCATACGGTGCTAAGTATGAGAAGGAATTCCTATTCCAACCTGCTAGCTCCTATTGCGAAATGTGCCATAGCTTCAAGTTTGACTTCCAAACGAAAGATGAATTCTTTGCTGCTTTAGGTAACCCGAAAGAGCTGCAAAAACACACGATTTCTAAAGGGATTACCTGTGAAGAGTGTCATGGCGCAGGCGGCCACTTAGACGGCGGTATTGGTGGCGGTATGCCATCTAACTGTGAACGTTGTCACCAACGCTTCAACTTTGTTGAAGAGTTAGCTGAAACGCCGCAGGGTAAAGAGAAGCTGGAATATGCCTTCAACGTGAAGATGAAATCTTCTTGCCCATCTTGCGGTACTGAAGGTTCACAAATGTTTGCCTCTGCTCACTATGACAAAGGCATGCGTTGTTCAACCTGTCACGATCCTCACGAAGTGACCGATGGTGATTGGAAGTCAGGCATTACTAAACCAAAAATCATCAAAGAGTGTACTGAGTGTCATACGGCTCAAGCCGAGATTGCTAAGAACACTAACACCCACAGCAACCAAACTTGTCAAAGCTGTCACATGCCAAACATGGGAAGCTGTGAAAACTTCACTGCGATCCAATTCCCAGATATGGCGGGCTTCGACAACGTTCGTAAGTCACACATGTGGAAGATTGATGTCGATCCACTGCGTAAGACCCTTAACCCACCAGAAGGTAAGTCTCGCGATGCGACGACCAAAGGTTGGACTGTGGCGAAAGATGAAAACGGCTACAACTACCTCGACTTGATGTGGACCTGTGCCCGTACTTCGGCTTCAGACCACGATGTAGTGGAAAACAAAGGTTGTCACAGCCAGTTCCAATCTGAACTTGAAGTGGGTCTGCACTTTGAAGACCAGATGGAAATCTACGGTGAAGTTCAAAAGTGGCAAAAACCAGTTAAAGAAACTTTTGCCCAAGTAGAACAAGCCCTTGCCCGTATCGACAAGCTGTTAGAAGTCACCAAGCTGTCGGTAGAAGACAAGACTCAAGTGCTGATGTTGACCGACAAAGCCCAAGATGTTGTTCGCCTGATCAAGGCTGACGGCTCATGGGGTGCGCACGGCCCAACTTACTCACTGAAACGTCTCGATGCAGCCTTAACCTATGTCACTCAAGCCCAAGCCATTATCGATGGTAAAGGTCTGAGCGCACAGAAAATCTAGTTCGACTCGAGTCTAACTTGTCCCCGGCACATCCGTGCCGGGGAATATACGAGGCCAAATAATGAATAACGTGATCCGACAAAGCCTGATAGGCGGCTTAATTGCACTGAGCTTGGGTGGCATCAGCCTTCCAGCCATTGCAGGGGGCGGTTCTGATATTTCTGAAGCACCCTATAACGAAATTCAGTTGAATCCTATTTCCATGCGGGAAGCAGAGACCTTAGTCGGTAAGCAAGGGGTTTATTTTTTCGACGTAAACACGCTGGAAATCTGGGCGGAAGGTTTTATCCCCGGGGCGGTTTTTTTCAATGTTCAAAATTGGAGAGAGTTACTTCCAAAGAATAAAGATGCGGTGATGGTGTTTTATTGCGCTAACCGCCTTTGTACCGCCAGCAACATGGCTGCACGGGAAACCATGAAGCTAGGTTACACCGGTGTACGCCATATGGCCGATGGCATTTTCGGTTGGCGCATGTCTGGAAGAACAACAGAAAAACCATAGTAATCAGATAAATACATTAATCGGTTATGGGCAATGTCCATACGTTTTCGGCTAACGCACCAAGCCCCAGGGCTAAATTGTAGAGAACATAAAATGAAAACATCTATGCCAACGTCTTTTATCCCAAAAACCATCACAGTGGCGACCTGCGCCGCACTGTTTGTGTCTATGGCGAGCTTTGCCGCCCCAAGCCTTAAAACCGATGCAGATAAAGCGTCTTACAGTATCGGTGCCTCTGTCGGTAACTACATTTCTGGCCAGGTTTATAACCAAGTGGAACTGGGCGCAGAAGTGAATGTGGACTTAGTGGTTCAAGGTTTTGTGGACGCGCTGAAAAAACAACAGCAATTAACCGATGAAGAAGTGGTGACGTATCTCAATCAACGCGCCGAAGAATTAAATCAAGTGAGAAAAGCCAACGCTGAAAAATTAGCTGCTGAAAATACCAAGGCGGGTGAAGCCTTTCTTGCTGAAAACAAAAACAAAGCTGGCGTGATTGTGACCGAATCCGGCCTGCAATATGAAGTGTTAACCCAAGGAACTGGTAACAAACCTAATCCTGAGGATGTGGTCACCGTTGAATACGTTGGCAAGCTTATCGATGGTACTGAATTTGAAAATACCGTTGGCCGCAAAGACCCTACGCGTTTTGCCTTAATGACGGTAATCCCTGGTTGGGAAGAAGGCTTAAAACTGATGCCTATGGGCTCTAAATACCGCTTTGTTATCCCTGCAAACTTAGCCTATGGCAATGAATTTGTGGGTGAAATTCCACCGCAATCTACCTTGATCTTTGAAATCGAACTGAAAAATATCGAAAAGCCAAGTGAGAAAAAAGAAGCCCGCATGATGGGCATGATGCCTGCTCACTAAGAGCAAACATCGGGGACTGAGCGTTCGGTTTTGTTCGCTCAGTCATAAGCTTGGAGCGGCAAGCAAAGAGGTTAGGTATGGCAAGTTTAGGGTTCACCATCGCACTCCTATTAAGCGGATTTGTTGCTTGGATATTTTGGCAACACGCACGCTTAAATCAACAGCAAACCGTTGCGGGGCTGCCTTTAGTCTCCCCTGGGTTGCCAGTGCTGTGCAGTGGTGTATTGCTTGCTATGACGCTCGCTATCTACAGCCAAACGGGGCGTTACCAGGATTGGGATAAGGGCATAGTCAATGAGCATATTGACTACTTAGTGGCAGCCGACATCACCAAAGCCGTTCGCCTAGTTGACGATCAACCACAAAACCCGCTGGCATTGATGTCACTTGCCCAGGCCTATAGCGCGGGTGGTTTATATAGCGATGCGGTGCAGACCTTGGACAAGTTGCTTGCGTTGGTGGGAGAGGATGCCGAGGTGCTCGGTGCTAAAGCGAATGCACTCTATTACCACGATGGTCGCCAAATGACGCCGCAAACCCAAGCGCTGATTGCACAGATCTTGGCGTTTGCACCCTTTGAGCCGCAGACCCGCATGTTACAGGCCACCGATGCGTATCTTCATGGGCGTTACCAAGAGGCGATAGACCATTGGCAGGCACTACTGTCACAGCCAACGGCAGAGATTAATCGTGAGGCCATTTTAAACGCCATTGGCAAGGCCCAAAGCAAATTGAATGAAAGTGGATATTAATCAAGTCGCTAGCCATTTTCAGGCATGTAGGAACGATAACGATATAAATAAAAACGTCGGTATAAAACCGATAGATGGAGGATGTTGTGAGTGAAAATATAGAGAGACGGAGGTTCCTTAAAAGCGCTGGCATGTGCTCTTTGATGTTAACACCTTTAGCGGGTTGTTCGGTCAAAGAAGATGCTGACAGCGCCCATAAGTCCCATTACGTCATGGTCTTTGACCAAAATAAATGTGTCGGTTGTGGTGATTGTAAAACCGCCTGTAACCAAGCAAACAACTTACCCGCGGGTGTTTCTCGGGTGATCCTTGAGCAGCAAAGTGGTCGTGTTGAAGGCCAAGCCTGCCCTCATTGCGGCAAGATGAGTTGCGACTGTGAGCGTAAGTTTGTGCGGGTTTCCTGCCAGCAGTGTAAAAACGCCCCCTGTGTCACGGTTTGTCCAACGGGCGCGGCGCACCGCGACGCGAAAACGGGCATCGTGACTATGGATGCGAGCAAATGCGCGGGTTGTAAGTACTGTATTGGTGCTTGCCCTTACAACGCTCGTTACATCAACAAAGAGACGGATGTGGCGGATAACTGTGACTTCTGTTTGCATAGCAAGCTGTCTAAGGGCGAGTTACCCGCCTGCGTGCAGAGTTGTAAGTACGACGCGCTGATCTTTGGTGATGCCAATGATCCTCAGTCCTATGTGAGTAAGTTATTGGCGGTAAAAGACTCAGTGCGGATTAAACCGCAGTTTGGTACTGAGCCGAGCTTACGTTACATACCAATCGTCAAACTGGGAGTGTAAATATGGATACCAGTATGGAATTTACCCTCGGCTTATCCCAAGGCGTTGCTTGGCCTTGGCCGATTGCAGTGTATTTATTTTTCGCGGGGATTTCGGGCGGGGCGTTAACCATTGCGCTGGCGCTGCGTTTTTACCTAGGCCAGGTTGAAAATACCGCCTTCTTAAAAGCCGCGACCTTGCTGTCCTTTGTGACCATTAGCTTAGGGATGTTATGTCTGGTACTCGACTTGACTAACCCCTTATTCTTCTGGCGAATTTTGGTGTTTTATAACTTAAATTCTGTGATGTCGATTGGTGTTATTGCGCTGTCGGTGTATATCCCGTTAGTGGCAGTGGTGGCACTTTTAGCCCTCGAAAAAGAGCTGATGGCCATCCCACAATTGAAGTTTTTAGCGCCGATTATTGCCAAGTTAAAAGGCTTTAGACGCCCAATGGAAGCGCTCGCGTTAGTGCTGGCGTTATCAGTGTGTGCTTACACAGGCTTCTTGATTTCTGCGCTGATCCGCTTCCCGCTGATCAACACCTCGGTACTCCCTGCGCTGTTTATTGCCTCGGGTCTATCCGCGGGTGGCGCTTCAGCCAAAATGCTGGCGGTGTGGTTATTTAAAGAGCCCCTGCACAGCGGCGAAATGAAGATCCTGCACGGCGCTGAGTGGCCCATTATGTTCGCCGAAGCCATGTTTATTTTCATGATCGCGACAGCACTATTAACGGGTAATGCCGGTGGTCAATTTGCTTTTGCCGCCTTCCATGAAGGTGTGTGGGCAAGCGTATTTTGGATTGGTGTTGTGGGTATCGGCTTTGCCGCGCCACTGCTACTGAATTTTGCGACGGGTAAACATTTTAGCCATTCGGCCAAAGCGTTTTATATGTCGGGAATGTGTGCGGTAGTGGGGATGATGTGTCTACGACTCTTTATCCTGTTAGCGGGCCAAAACTACGCGATTTAACGATGTACTAAGGCCTCGGCCTTTGATGAACCATTTTTTTATCAACCCTCGTCGCAAGAGGTCTGTCCCTGCAAGGTGCCTTGGCGAGGCGTTGATATTTTTCAAAGGATTAACAGCATGAAAAAGTTCTTTGGGTTGTTACTACTCGCTCCTTTGTTATTAGGCTGCAATAAGAGTGAAGCTACCGATCACCAACACAAAGCCGAGATGATCCACGAGCATGATCGTTGCCACCTATGCGGTATGGTGATCACTAAATACCCTGGACCAAAGGGGCAAGTACACCTTAAGGCCGAGAAGATGGTGCCTAAGTTTTGCTCTAGCCGCGATATGTTTAACTTTGCCTTACAGCCTGAAAATAAAAGACAAATTGCTTACATGATGGTGCATGACGCCGCGACAACCGATTGGGAACAGCCTGACGATGGCGCCTTTATCGATGCCGCCAGCGCATTTTATGTTTACGGCACCAGTAAAAAAGCCGTGATGGGGCCAGCCGTCGCACCTTTTAGTACTAAAGCCGCCGCCGAAGCCTTTGCAAAGGAATACGGTGGACGCGTATTAACCTTTGAAGATATCACTCTCGAATTACTCGCTGGCGATAAGTAGGCGATTGATCATGCTGCGTTTATTGCTCCTCTGTTGGCTCTGCACCTTATCCTTTATCGGTGTGACGCAGGAGTTAAGGGTTAAAGATACTGCCTCTTTAACCCAAGCATTGGCGCAGGCGCAGGACGGTGACACACTCGTACTTGATACCGCAGTGTATGAAGGTAATTTCAGTGTCACCCGCTCCATTCATATTAAGGCCGAAGCGGGCGCGACCCTCGATGCCCTACGCCAAGGCAGCGCCCTCACCATTACTGCACCCAAAGTGATTGTCGAAGGACTCAATATCCGCCATTGGGGGCGGGATCTTTATTACCATGATGCAGGTATTTTATTGCAGCCCGGGGCAGACGAGGTGCTTATCAAAGGCAATCGGCTTGTGGGGGATGGCTTTGGGATTTATGGCGAGCAACTTGCTGCGCCCCGTATTCTTGAAAATAGCATCAGTGGCAATGGCGCTATCTATGTATTAGACCGAGGCGATGGGATTTTCCTTAAGCATGTGACCGCGCCCGATGTGCAACAAAATCATGTTATCTTTGTCCGTGATGGGGTATATCTCGAGTCGGTGACGGACAGCAAAATTCACCATAATCAATTCGCTAAGCTTCAATACGGCATCCACTACATGTATACCCGAGGTGATGAAGCCTCAAACAATCAAGCGATTAGCGTCGACGGCGGCTACGCATTGATGAATTCACAACAAATCTACCTGCACCATAATCACGTTAGCCAAGCGCGGGACTTTGGCATTCTGCTCAATATCACCAACGACTCTCATATTCAGGCGAATATCGCCACAGACGTGAAGCATCCCCAAGGTTCGGTAGAACTCGGTAACGAAGGCAAGGGCATTTTTATCTACGCCGCGCAGAATAATCGCATTCAAGATAATGAATTTAGTCACAGTGATACTGGGATCAGCATGGCGATGGGCGGCGAAGCAAACCGCCTTTGGCATAATCGTATTTTAGCCAATCAGACCCAAGTTAAGTATGTCGGCGAAGCGCAGCTGGAGTGGAGTTATCAGGGGCAGGGCAATTATTGGTCTGAATACCGCGGCTGGGATGCTAATGGCGACGGAGTGGGAGATGTTGCCCACAGACCCAACGACAATTTAGACAAGCTATTTTGGCTCTATCCCGAGGCGAAACTACTGATGGAAAGCCCTGTGGTATTGCTGCTGCGTTGGGTAGAGCGGCAGTTTCAGCCAACGAGTGTCAGCGGTGTGAGTGATAGCTTTCCCTTAATGCGACTGACCACAGAGGGAGATGGAATATGAGCCATTTTACCAACAACGCTATTAATCCACAGGCGCTGACATTAATGACAAAAAAACCTACCGCCCAAGGGCAAGTGGCTGTTAAGGCCGTGGGATTGAGTAAGCGGTATGCTGAGTTTGAAGCGGTAAAAAATCTTAATTTTGAGGTGCTAACGGGCCAAACCTTAGCGCTGCTTGGCCATAATGGTGCCGGTAAATCTACCCTGATCAAAATGATTTTAGGCTTGGTATCCCCAAGCGCGGGCCAGTTGTTTGTACAGGGGCAAGAGGTACAAGCCAAACGGGTCAATGCGAGTTTGTCTTTAGGCTATTTACCTGAAAATGTAAGCTTTTATGACAATATGACGGCACATGAACTCTTAAGCTACTTTGCCAAGCTTAAGGGGGTTGCACCTGTGCGAGTCAGCCTTTTACTGGAAGAGTTTGGCCTGATGGCGGCTAAGGATAAACGGCTGCGAACCTTTTCTAAGGGGATGCGCCAACGTTTAGGCTTAGCCCAGGCGGTGCTGGCCGATCCTAAAGTGCTGTTGTTGGATGAACCAACGGTCGGACTTGACCCCCTCGCATCGGCCTTTTTATACCAAAAAATGGCGCAACTTAAGGCGCAGGGCTGCGCGATTATTATCAGTACCCATGAGTTAGGTTTAGTACAAGATCAAATGGATAGTGCGCTGATTTTAGGCCAAGGCCAGATGCTTGCCTCGGGGGATTTGCACAGTCTTCGGGCTGCAACCTCGCTGCCAAGCCTGATTGAGTTGCATCACCTTACGCCGCTGCAATATCAGCAGTTGCTAAGCCAAGCGTTGTTCGCCTCACTGTTAGAACCCTCAGCCTCAGAAAGATTATGTTTAAGGGTGCCTGATGCGCTAAAAGCCAAAGTGATACAGCAACTACACGCCTTAAAGATTGATGAAGTTTCTATCATACCGCCGAGTTTGCAGGATATTTTCCATTTTTATATGGCGAGTCTTCACCCCCAAAGTGCATCCAGTTGTAACACTTTTGCTGGTTCAGCAGCGGTTAAATCGGAGTTAGTCGCATGAGTCAAATCCGTCAGCTAGAAAAGCAGCAAGGCTTAGCGAGTTTTCGTCCTCCTATGGCACTGACACTGATCCAAGCTGTTGCAGTAAAAGAATTTAAAGACAACCTACGTAACCGCTGGTTATGGCTTATGGCGGGTATGTTGTTGATCCTATCCCTGTGCGTGAGCTTTATGGGCAGCGCAGTGTCGGGCAGTTTAGTGGTATCTGAGAGCGCGCAAATTTTTTCTGGTTTAGTCACGCTCGCGGTGTTTATTTTACCTTTGGGTGCCATTTTACTGAGCTACGATAGCTTTGTTGGTGAGCGGGAATCGGGCACCTTGCTGTTGTTGCTGACTTACCCCTTAGCCCGTTGGCATTTGGTTTGTGGCAAATTACTCGGCCACGCCTATGTGATGGCCACTGCCTGTTTATTGGGATTTGGCTTAACGGCCTTGTTGCTGCTTGTCCTTGGAGCCGAACACGCACGGCTGGCCTTAGTGATTGGCTTTATTCATCTGATGGGTAGCGGGATTTTATTGTCCTTAGTGTTTGTACTGATAGGTTACTGCGTGAGCCTGTGTGTGCGGGAAAAAGCCAAAGCTTTAGGTGTATTACTGCTGCTTTGGTTTGTGTTGGTGTTGGTCTACGATTTGGTACTATTAACAGCCCTCGTCAGTATGGCTGAAGTACTCAATCGTCAACTATTTAACCTATTGATTTTAATCAATCCTACCGATCTTTTCCGGGCTTTAAACTTACTCGCAAACCCTGCCGATACCTTATCGGTAAAGAGTACTCTCGCCCTAATTTCCCAAACGGGTATGGGCTTGCCTTTAATGTATGGTGTATTTGTGGGCTGGTTGACTGTTTTGCTACTGGTTTGTTGCGTTATTTTTAATCGCCAAGAAGTTTAGATACCCCTGCATTAGTTTAAATTTACGCTTAAAAAACAATAGGTAAACTGAGTGTAGAGTCACAGTATTTTATGTTGTTAAAAGGTAAAATAAGCCATCTTGATTTGGTAGCCACAAGTCACGGTTGCTCTTGGGTGAAACTGAGTTTCACTGTGTTTGCCCGTTGTTAGCGCAATCATAGTCTATTGTTTTGGCTTAGTTTTGGGCGCTTAACATGCATAAAATTACTTCATACCTCATGCTAGATGAACAGGCCAAGCTGCTTGTTGACCATGTTCATGGAACCGAGATCGGCCTGACTTTTTCAGAAGCCGCTGTACTCGTGTTGCTGCTGTCATCGCCGAATGCCATTTTTACCAAGGAAGAATTGCTGCAAGTAGGCTGGCCAGATCGCGTGGTCGCACCAACCTCTTTGACCCAATGCATCAGCACATTACGTAAAAAATTAGAGCCTTATACCGAGGTACAGCTCAAAACTGTGGCGCGCCGCGGTTATCAATTGCATGTCTCAGAACAGTCCCATGTAAAAATGTTGGCGATTAACGATGCCGATGCTATCCGCGATGCGATTGTGGGTGTCTCTGCTTGGACTAAGGTTGCTGGTATCGTCATGCTGGGGATGATCCTCACCTTGATCTGGTACTGGAGCGATCACCATGCTGTGGTGAAGCATGTCGCGAAATGGAATGCCGATAAATATATCAGCCTGAATATTGGTGGCACCTTAGGTACGGCGCAGGTGTTGTATATCGATGATGAAGAGCATTTACACCCCTCATGGTGGCAAAAACATTTAGCCCCAGAAGGCAATCATATCGATGGCTTACCTTATTTCAGTGCCTTTGCGTCAACGGATGGTAAAAACTATTCGATGGCAATATGCCCTGCGTTAGATGCCAAGGATTGTACTGGCAAAGGCATCATCAATATCACTTCGATTGATGCTAAACCCGCTGGCCTGAGTATGGCGGAATTTATTCCACTTAGTAAAAAGATGGAAGAGCGGATCCGCTACAACCGCGTAGTCTTACCTGTTGATGATAAAGGGGTTGGGGAGCTACTGGAGCATAACTACCATGCGGATATTTATTTTCCGGTGGCTGGTGAGTTACTGGTTCGCACGGATCTCAGCATGTCGCTGGTGTACGAGGGGCAAAGCCGAGGCAAGTTTTACTCCACCTCATGCATTACCGATCAGGACTGTTTAACCACACCGATTAAGTACACGATTCGGGGCGATTTTGAGCAATATCAAACCCAGATAGGTGATCTCAATGTGGATGTTTTTCATGTCAAAGTATCACAAAAAGAGCTGACCAAACCCGATGAGGTGAGCCACTCGGCCATGCAGTTTTACCGCGCGATTCGTAAGCACGATATTCGCGATGAAGATCTGTTCTATTATCGGGTTTATCAAAATAAGGACACAGCCGTTTGGATCGTCCCGCAAATGGGACAACTGCTGGCGTGGACTCAGTACACCCAAGTCAAACTCTAACTTCGCATGTTATTAAAACAGCCGATAGTCATCGGCTGTTTTGTTTTGGGCTCGTCGCTCAAAAGCGTGTATTAAAGACTTTGCATTAACTTTCTATCATAAAGTGTGAGTTTCTTTTACATCCCACCATATCGCCAGTTACACTGCCTGACCATGCTAGCAAGCATCTAGATTAGCCAAAATACCAAAAATACAAGAATAACAACGGAAGGAGTCTCTTATGTCGGACCGCCTGATCCCCGCCTTATTACTGTCAACAACAGTACTGACGGGATTAACTGCCTGTGGTGATAACACCAATCAAACCGTCGCCAGCGACAATACAGCAAAAGTACAAACCAGTGCAGCGCCTGCTGCTAGCCAACCCGCCATGCCAATTGGCATTAACCTCGCGGCCATGTCACCCAAGGTTAAACCCGGTGATGACTTTTATACCTACGCCAATGGCGAATGGATGAAAACCACAGAGATCCCCGCCGATCGCTCAAGCACGGGCGCCTTTTTAGTGGCTTTCCAAGAGACGGAAAAGCATAAGACCAGCCTGATTGCCGACTTAGTCAAGGCCGAACACCCCGCTGGCAGCGATGATGCGCGCATTGCCGATTTCTACAAGGCGTACACTAACACCGCGGCAATCGATGCAGCGGGCATGAAGCCAATGGAAGCCGATTTAGCCCGTTATCAAGCCATTGCGGATAAACAGGCTTTATCGGCGGCGCTTGGTGCTAACCTGCGCGCCGATGTGGACCCGCTCAATGCCACCGACTTTTTCACTGAAAACCTCTTCGGTATTTTCGTCACCCAAGGTTTGGCGACACCGGGTGAAGTACTGCCTTACCTGCTGCAAGGCGGTTTAGGTTTACCCGAGCGCGAATACTATCTGTCGGACGATCCTAAAATGGTCGAGATCCGCACCGCTTACCGCGCTTATATCGAAACCCTGTTGACCGATGCGGGCATCAGCGATGCTGCTAGCCGTGCAGATCGTATTTTTGCTCTCGAACACAAGATCGCTAGCGCCCACGCCAGCCGTGAAGACAGTGAAGATTTCACTAAGGCATCGGGTGTGTGGAGCCGCTCCGACTTTGACGCTAAAGCCCCTGGCATCGACTGGACAGCCTTTTTGGATGCCGCCCAGCTTGGCAAGCAAGATAGATTTGCCGCTTACCACGCCAGTGCCATTACTGGGCTGTCGGCGTTGGTGGCCTCTGAGCCGTTGGATGCGTGGAAAGACTGGCTGGTGTTCCACCATATCAACAGCCACGCCGATGTATTGCCATCGGCTATCGATAACGCTTCTTTTGCCTTTAACGGCACTAAACTGTCGGGCACACCCGAGCAGCGCAGCCGCGATAAACGCGCATTGAGTGCCTTGGATGAGTACCTTGGTGATGCCGTGGGCCGCGCCTACGCCGAGCATTATTTCCCGGCCTCGGCCAAGGCCGAAGTTAGCACTATGGTGGATAACATCGTCAGTGCCTTTGGTAAGCGGGTCGAAAAACTCGAGTGGATGGACCCTTCAACCAAGCAGGAAGCCTTAGCTAAGGTCGCGACCATCGCCGTTGGCGTGGGTTACCCTGATAAATGGCGCAATTACAATGCCTATGCCGTATCGCCAACCAATGCCTACGCCAATGCCATCAATGGTGAGAAGGTGGAATATGCCCATCAACTCGCCAAAATCGGCAAACCTATGGATAAAGGTGAATGGTGGATGACGCCGCAAGTCGTCAACGCAGTAAACTTGCCAGTGCAAAACGCGCTTAACTTCCCCGCGGGGATTTTACAGCCGCCATTCTTCGATGCGAAGGCCGATGCCGCCTATAACTATGGCGCGATTGGCGCTGTGATTGGCCATGAGATCAGCCATAGCTTCGATAATAATGGTGCCGCCTTCGACTCGACGGGCGCAATGCGTAACTGGTGGACGCCAGCGGACTTTGCTCAGTTTGCCAAACAAGGTGAGGCACTGGCGAAACAGTTTGATGCCTATGCGCCATTCCCAGATTTGCATGTAAACGGCAAGCTGACCTTAGGTGAAAACATTGCCGACGTGGCGGGCTTAGCGGCCGCACTCGATGCTTACCATGCTTCACTTAATGGCAAACCCGCGCCGGTTATCGATGGCTTTACCGGCGACCAACGCTTCTTTATCGGCTTCGCCCAGACTTGGGCAACCAAGATGCGTGACGAAGCTTTGCGTGCCCGCGTGGCGACCGATGGTCATGCCCCTGGCATGTACCGCGCGCTGACCGTGCGTAACTTAGATGCCTGGTACACCGCATTCGATGTGAAGCCCGGCGATAAGCTGTACTTAGCGCCAGAGGATCGTGTGAAGATCTGGTAAGTTCATCGTCTTAAACAGCATCAACTAACGGGAACATATTGTTCCCCTTATACTTTGCGCTATTCAGCTATTAGAATATTTAGCGGTTCGCCGAAGTCCTGTAAGATGATGCTTTAGTATTTACATTGTGATTAAGGGATGAGGCATGAGTGTAGAAAACCGCTATTTTTACGAGCCGAGTAAGGGACATGGGTTATCGCACGATCCCTTAAATGCCATTATTGCCCCCAGGCCCATAGGTTGGATCTCCTCCCGCAATGCACAGGGACAACGCAACCTTGCGCCCTATAGTTTTTTCAATTGTTTCAACTACAAACCACCTATCATCGGTTTTGCCAGCACGGGCTGGAAGGACAGTGTTGCTAATATCGTCGACACCGGCGAATTTGTGTGGAATCTCACTACCCGCAACCTCGCCGAGAAAATGAATCAAACTTCCGCCATGTTGCCCCGCGGGGAGGACGAGTTTGCCTTTGCCGGACTTACCCCAAAGGCTGGCACTATCGTTCAAGCCGAGCTGGTGGCCGAAAGCCCAGTGAATTTTGAGTGTAAGCTTTCTCAATGTATTCAATTAACTGCCGCCAATGGCGACAAGATTGATACTTGGTTAGTCTTAGGTGAAGTGGTTGCCGTGCATATCGCCAAGCATTTACTCGATAGTGACGGCGTGTATCAAACCGCCCTCGCCGAACCCGTGCTGCGGGCTGGCGGCCCATCCGCCTACTATGGGATTTCGGAAGCGTTACGGTTTGATTTACATAGACCACAAGTGTAGGTGGTGGTACTCAAACTTCGTTTGAGTTTTTAAAGCAAAATCAAAGTCGTGGGGCTTCATCCCCAGATTTTTTATAAAGAATCGACCAAGGAGGACTGCTCGTCCTGTCCTCCTTGCTATTGTTTTCACAAGCAGCCAAGAGGCTCCTAACGGAGTTGAAAGCCCCTTGGGCATTAAGCGGTCAGACGCTTGTCCCTGATTGACTGACGCTCTCTCGGTATCTGATAGGCAGGATGCCTGAATGTCGTGAAGTGCATGGTCAATGATGTTCCATACATCATTCTGACACTTCCCATTTCCCTATGGGGCCGACTATGTCTCGCTCACGCAACCAACGCAAATGCCCTGCGGCAACTCCGAGGGGAGGGTGAACTCCTGTAACTTCTTTGTTGCCTTGTAGGTCATCCGTTACTTCTTATCTCCTCCTTAGATCGAATCCTGTAATTCATCTCTTGAACGTAAGCAGAGAGCATATTATGTTTTTGATTTAAAATGGCTGGCCTGATTTTTTGTCAACGTAATAGAGGCGTATTAGCGAGCATAATGAAATATTTTTTGAATTCAAAATCTCTAGCTTTGATCGTGCTAGTTAGTCTTGCGATGTGGGGATATTTTGGTTTTTTAAGCTATATTGGAGACCCTCGTTTAGCGGATTCGAGCTTAGATAGCTCGGAAATGAATAAATTAGAAATATTACTCAACACAATATCATTGTTACGCTATTTTATTTATGGGGTTGTTCAGTCATCCACTGCTTCAAAAATACAAGTAAATTTTTAGGTATAGTCATCGCATTTGTATGGCCACTGATTTATTTTTACGTGCTGTACATTTTGGGCTCTAATTGGCACAAGTGCTTTGCTCGCTAGCAACTATTATTACTTATACAATTTGCGAAATGCCGCAGGTACTGGTCCTGCTGTATTTAAAACAACCCTACTGCGAAAAACGGTATATCTGCAATCTTCTTTAGTGAAATGTTGTATTGGGTGTTTTTTCATATGAAAGATGTTGTGTTAGCGCTATGGCACATACCTAGTTTACAGATAAATGCTTGCGCGACTTTCTAATCGCTAAAATCTACGTTATTACTATTCTATCAGTAAGATAAAGTGCTGAACCCGTTTGATAAAGTGAGTTCTGTTGTCACTGTTTGAGTCGTCGTTACGGGCTGCCTTGTCGTGTCCACTGTGGAAGGCTGTTGGTTGGAATATTACTTAGGAGAAGGCCCGCTTATCGTGGTGTTCATCCTAAAAACAAATTATTAATCAGTGCAGGAGCAAATATGAAAAAAGTGGTAATGATTGCCATGGCGACGGTCTTACTGGGGATGGGTGGATGCTCGGTAAAGGAAAGGGCGATGAGTGGGTTTCAAGTTGTGCCCTTTGATGCGTTCAAAACGAGTGAAACTAATCCCAATCAGCGTATTTATAAGGAGCAGGGTGTAGATCTGCGCCAGTACAATCAAGTGTTGCTCGATCCATTACAATTTATTCGTCAAGAGAATGGCCAGTGGTATCTATTAACGGCTAATGAGCAGAATGAGATTGGCCGTTATTATCATACTAAGTTTAAAAATGAATTGACGAAAAATGGAGTCAAGATTGCGACTGAGTCGGGCCCAGGCGTGATTAGAGTTCAGGCAGCGGTGACAAATTTCGATTTAACTCGACCAGAGCTTAAATTACGCGATTTATTACCGGCGAAGATTGCCATTGATGTGACAAAAGAGGCAATAGGTATGGAGCCTTACTTGCTCAAGGTTGGCAGCATGTCGCAATTGCTTGACTCACAAAGCGGTAAGTTATTAGTACGAGTTTTAGATGCTCGCGAGAGTGAAGACACTACCCAAAAAGATACCCCAATTAGTGCAAGCGAGCTGGAAAAGATGATCGACCAGTGGGCAGCCAGTCGCGCTAAACAGTTAGCTGACAACTTGGGCAAATAAGCACAAAAATCTGTTTAAGGTTGGCTAAAATACTTAGCCTTTACGCATCCGGTTATAAAACAAAACCCCAGTGAAAACTGGGGTTTATTGTTTGAGTCTATATTGGCAGGTTAACCTGCCAAGCTAATCAATCAATGCGTTATTTGATAAACGCGAAGGCATCGCCATAGAGATGGGCTTCGTCTACTCCCATTTCGCGGAAGATTTCGCGGGCGGCACCGACCATATCGAAACGACCTGCGATATAGATGTCATAGCCATTGAGGCTAATAAAATCCTGTTTGATTTGCGCGAGCAGATTGGCGGTTTTGCCTTGCCAGTTTGCTGGGGCCTCTTCAATAACGGGCACAAAATGCAACCAAGGGTGAGCGTCGTGCCATGCGCGGGCGATGCTTTCGTAGTACATGGCATCTTGGGTGCGGCAACCCCAATACAAGATTGTTTCGACCTGTTGGCCGAGGGCGATTTGTTGCTCGACAATACTCTTGATGTAAGAGAAGCCTGTGCCACCGGCGATCAATAAACGTGGGCGCTGGCTGTCGTGGCGTAGGTGGGCTTCGCCGCCTGGCGCTTCGATGTCGATATGCGTGCTATTACGCAATCTTTCAACCACTTGCATTGGATAACTTTCGCTGACGGCCGCACCAATATGAAGCTCAATCACTTCGGCATTAGGGGCGGACGCGATAGAGAAGGGACGTTTATCTTTTTCACCCATCACAACACACAGGTATTGTCCCGCTTGAAACTCCAACGGGGTGTCAGGCTTTAACCACACCTGATATACGGCGTCGTTAAAGGGGGTTACTTTCTCTATCTTACAACGTATGGTTTTCATCAAACTTCCTTTGCACCTTTTTATTTTGTTAGAGGTGTCGCATTAGGGCCATTCGCGGCCAATTCTCTTGGCTTAAGTGGGTACGTCGTGCTTAAGCTGAATTATAGGGTTGGGCTGTCGTCTATACCTAACTCATCCCAGATTGAGTCGATCTTTTGCTTAACCTTAGGGTCCATCACAATCGGCGTACCCCATTCGCGGGTGGTTTCGCCTTCCCACTTATTAGTCGCATCGAGGCCCATTTTGGAGCCGAGGCCCGCTACGGGAGAGGCAAAGTCGAGGTAATCGATAGGCGTGTTATCGATCATCACGGTGTCGCGTTTCGGGTCCATACGAGTGGTAATGGCCCAAATCACATCGTTCCAGTCGCGGCAATTCACATCGTCATCGACCACCACAATAAATTTGGTATACATAAACTGGCGCAGGAAGGACCAAGCGCCCATCATCACCCGTTTCGCATGGCCAGGATATTGTTTACGAATTGAGATCACCGCCATCCGGTAAGAACAACCTTCGGGAGGCAGATAAAAGTCAATAATTTCAGGATATTGCTTGCGTAAGATTGGCACAAATACTTCGTTGAGTGCCACGCCTAACATGGCAGGTTCATCCGGTGGACGGCCAGTATAGGTGCTGTGGTAAATCGGATCTTTACGGTGAGTAATATGGGTCACAGTAAAGACGGGGAATTTATCCGTCTCGTTGTAGTAACCCGTGTGGTCGCCGTAGGGACCTTCTTCGGCCATCTCATCGGGGTCGATATAGCCTTCGAGGATAATCTCGCTGCTGGCGGGTACTTCTAAATCACAGCTTAAGGCTTTGCAGACTTCGGTGCGTTCACCGCGCAGTAATCCCGCAAAGGCGTATTCGCTCATCGCATCGGGTACTGGGGTTACCGCGCCTAAAATAGTCACTGGATCTGAGCCTAAGGCTACAACTACAGGGTAACGCTCACCGGGGAATTGCTCTTTAAAATCAGCAAAATCAAGCGCGCCACCACGGTGGGATAGCCAGCGCATAATGAGTTTATTCTTGCCGAGCAATTGCTGGCGATAGATCCCAAGATTTTGGCGATTCTTACGCGGGCCTTTAGTAATGGTTAAGCCCCAAGTGACCAGTGGCGCGACATCGCCCGGCCAACAATGTTGAATCGGCAGCTGAGTTAAATCGACCTCATCACCGGTTTTAACCACTTGCTGACAGGCGGGATTACGCACCGTCTTGGGTGGCATATTCAAGGCTTGCTTGAACATAGGGATTTTTGAAATCGCGTCTTTAAAACCGCGTGGTGGCTCAGGTTCTTTTAAAAACGCTAATAGCTCACCGACTTCGCGCAGTGCTAACGGGTCGTCTTTACCCAGCGCCATGGCGACACGTTTTGGAGTACCAAAGAGGTTGGCCAGCACTGGCATGGAATGATTGGTTGGATTTTCGAACAGAAGTGCAGGGCCTTTGGCACGCAGAACGCGATCGGCGATCTCTGTCATTTCTAAATGAGGATCAACGGGGTAGCTAATGCGTTTGAGTTCGCCATTGGCTTCCAGATGATCAATAAAGCTGCGTAAATCCTTAAAACTCATGTGGAAATAGCCTCTGCAGTGGAAATCCGTGTGGCGCGCACTATAGCATTTTTCTGTTTTAGGGTTAACCTATTCAGTGATCTTCCAGCTTTGGAAGCGTAAAATACTTGTCCTAGGTCGGTGTTTATTTGACCAACGCCCGGTATATCGAGGTTTATATGAGATTCTATTCATTCCTTGCTAAAGATAAATGCCTTAAACATCAATCGGTTTCCTTAAGTAAGCACGCGGAGCCTTGGCATAAAACAGGCTTGGCTTTGTCTTTACTCGGCGCCTTGTTGATCGGTGGTCTTGCCGCGCCAGATTGGGCGATTGCGGGGGATCGAGGCACAAATGATCGCTATAGCGAGAGTTATGGGCGCCAAGATAATCACTATAAAAAGCATCATAAACATAGTGATAGCCATCGTTACTATCGCCCATATTACCGTCCCTATTATCCTTGGGGATTGGGTTTAGGAGTTGGCTTAGCGACGGGCTGGAACCTTGGCTATGGCTGGAATGATGGGATATGGAATGACGACTGGCGTTGGAATCGCGAGCGTTACTGGCATTCGCCTTATTCGGGCATCGGTTTGTCGATCCCGACAGGCTATGATGATACGCCAGTGGCCATTTCTGCGCCTGTGCGTGTTACCACCAGCATGCAATATTCGCCGAGCGAAGGTCGGATGGTGTCGAATATGCCAACCAATAGCGCAACTGTAATGTCGGCGGCCTCGACGGCGAGAGCTTCAACAGTCTCAGCGGAGCCAACTGCCGCAGTTCCCCGGGCGCGAGCGGCGCGCAGTGTGTCGAGTCTGCCGAGCAATGCCAGAATAGTGCAGCAAGATGGCCGTACCTTATATGAATGGCAAGGCACGCTTTATGCCTTCGATTGGAATAGCCAAACCTATCAAGAACAGTTAGTTAAGTAATCCATTTTTATCAACGCTTCTATAACTGGAGCCCCGAGTGGGCTCCTGTTTTTTTCTTAGCAAGTTGTCGTTTTACAGAATCGCGGAGAAATCGTTTGCAAGCAGTTCACCCCAACTCTCAACCCCCAGCCCAAAGCAGCGCGCTTTGGGTGTTGTTAGCCTTGGCATTAGGCACTTTTGCCCTAGGCACCACAGAGTTTGCCGCCATGACCTTAGTGCCTTATATCGCCAGCGATTTAAGTGTCGATGTCGCCCATGTGAGTTATGCCATCAGCGCCTATGCCCTTGGGGTGGTGGTGGGATCGCCCATCATTATGGTGCTGGGAGTGAGGATTAAGCGGCGCACCCTGTTAATCGCCTTGGCCGCCATGATGGCAGTTGCTAATGGTTTAAGTGCCTTGGCGCCCAGCTTGAATTGGTTAGTCTTTTTCCGTTTTTTAAGTGGCTTGCCCCATGGTGCATATTTTGGTGTCGCTATGTTACTGGCGGCGTCCTTAGTGCCGCCAGAGATGAAGGCTCGAGCGGTTTCTCGGGTGATTATCGGCTTAACCTTAGCCACTATCGTTGGCGTGCCCTTCGCGACTTGGATGGGGCAAACCGTCGGTTGGCGCTCTGGTATCGGCATAGTGGCGATTATTGCCACCGTTACTGCCGTGATGCTGTATTTTCTCGCCCCGAATGTCGCCGTACCGCAAAATGCCAGCCCGAAAAAAGAGCTGCAAACCCTTAAGAACCGCGAAGTTTGGCTCACGCTCGGCATTGCGGCTATCGGTTTTGGCGGGATTTTCTGTGTGTATACCTATCTGGCCGAAACGCTGATCCAAGTCACCCAGGTCGAGCCCTTTAAAATCCCGGTGATGATGGCGGTCTTTGGGATTGGTGCCACCTTAGGCACTTTAGTCTGTGGCTGGGCGGCGGATAAGTCGGCGCTGGCGGCGGCATTTTGGTCGCTGGTGTTAAGCACCTTAGTATTGGCGCTGTATCCAAGTTTGACGGGATCTTATTGGGCATTAATGCCGATTGTATTCTTTGTGGGTTCGGGGATTGGTCTAGCAACGATAGTGCAGGCGCGATTAATGGATGTGGCCCCCGATGGGCAGGCCATGACAGGTGCCTTAGTGCAATGTGCCTTTAACCTTGCCAATGCGATTGGCCCTTGGGTTGGCAGCTTAGTGATCTTATCAGGCCAAGGCATCGCCGCGACTGGTTATGCCGCAGCACTTCTATCCCTTGGCGGTTTAGTCATGTGGTGGTTAACCCACAGGGAGAGTCGCCGCGCTGATAATCTTTGTACTGCAAACTGCATTGATTAAGCCGACCATGACGGCGCAGATCCATCTCTGCGCCGCTTTTAAGTAAACTTCTTAACCTCTTTGTATGGTGATATCGGCGATATAACCGTGCTCAGTGGCGAGTAGCGCTTGTTTTAGCATGCCTGCGGCCTCATCGGCGGACATAAAGCTTGAGGTATCTAGACTCTTACCACTGCTTGGCCAAAAGCCGGTATCCATACCGCCGGGATAAACCGCAATCAACTTCATTGGACTTTGCTTGAGCTCCAAACGTACCGATTCGATAAAGCCCCGCACCGCCCACTTGGCGGCACAGTAAGTCGACTCTCCCGCTTTGGCGGCGAGGGCGGCGGTGGACATAACGATCACCACCTTAACCGCTTGCTGCTTATAGCGTTTCACCAATTCACGCACCAGCAGAATCGTTGAGGTGACATTGTTATTCAGCAGCGCTTGGATTTCGCTCGCACCTTGGGTTTCCAGTGCGCCAAAGTAACCACTGCCAGCGCAGTGGATAACCGTGTCGGGGGCATCGGTAAGGCCATCGAATAGCGCTTCGACACTCGCTTCGTCTGCTAAATTGGCACTGATGGCGCTAATGCTTTGATTCGAAAATGGGCTGAGGGCATTGGCCA
This sequence comes from Shewanella sp. MM_2022_3, assembly GCF_022557375.1. Taxonomy (NCBI): domain Bacteria; kingdom Pseudomonadati; phylum Pseudomonadota; class Gammaproteobacteria; order Alteromonadales; family Shewanellaceae; genus Shewanella; species Shewanella sp. MM_2022_3. The sequence goes on along the minus strand of NZ_JAKZGV010000036.1, from coordinate 17,965 downwards.
CGGTATGCAGACGGTTGGCATCGCGTCCCGTCAGTGTAAGTGCTTGGTTATCCTTGGCATACAGGGCGGCTAATGCTGCGCCTAAGCCACTGCTTGCGCCAGTAATCAGTATCATCTTTACCTCTAAATTCTATTTCGAAGTCTAGGTTTCGATCAGAGTGAACAGCGGCTGGTCGAAGGCGACCTCGTCTCCGTCTTTCACCCAAATAGCGCCGACTATACCGTCACGCTCGGCCTCGATGGGATTTTGCATTCGCATGGCTTCGATAATGCAAAGCGTGTCGCCGCGAGCCACCCGTTGACCGATGCGCACCAAGGGCGCCTCGGTTTGGCCTTGCGAGGTATGGAAGCTGCCCACCATGGGCGATACTTGCACAAAGCCTTCAATCACAGGCAGGGCGTCACGGGCTTTCGCCAGCTTTGGGCTTGATGCTGTGGAGGGCGGTGGATTATGCGCGCCTTCGAGTGTGCTTACTGTATGTGGGCCGTAGCGGGTGATGCGAATAGACTCTTCCCCTTCGGTAATCGCCAGCTCTGCAATCCCAGATTCCTGCACTAATTCAATCAGTTTTTTGATCTTCCGAAGGTCAACGGCCATGGCTTGTGGCTCCCAGTGCTCACGCTTATCGCGTTTATGCCTTTAATCTTTTAATCGCCGCCGCGAGGGCAAACTCATAGCCTTGGGCACCGAAACCACAAATCACCCCAATGGCCTTATCGGACAAATAGGAGTGGTGGCGGAAAGGTTCGCGGGCATGGACATTAGATAAGTGCACTTCATAAAAAGGAATATCCACCCCAAGTAGCGCATCACGCAGGGCCACGCTGGTATGGGTAAAGGCTGCGGGGTTGATAATAATCATCTGCGCATCGGTGGCATGGATCGCGTTGATCAGCTCAAATTCGGCATTCGATTGAATATGCTCAAGTTCTACGCCCGCCGCCTGCGCTTGTTCTGTTAACAGGGCAACAATATCGGCTAAGGTTTGATGACCGTAAACACTGGGCTCGCGGCGGCCAAGGAGATTCAAATTGGGGCCATTGATGAGCAGAACTTTATGATTCATTACGCTTTCCTTTTGCGACATGCCTTAACGGGTTGAATGCCATTAACTTAACCTGTTCGGGCGGATTTTGCATTATGAATGTCGTTACTGTGCAAGCTGGGTTAATCCAGCTTAAGCTGGCGCATCGCTTTAGTGGCGCCACGTTGCTTTTTGGTGTCTAAGCGTTTGGTTTGGCTGCTTTTGGTCGCACGGGTGGGGATACGTTTTTTTGGCACTTCGGCCACGCTGGCAACTAGGGCGATAAATTGTTCCAATGCGGTTTGCCGATTCGCCTCTTGGCTGCGACTCGCCTGACATTTGATAATGATTTTGCCGCTGGCGGTAATCCGATGATCGGCTTTTTGCAGCAGGCGCTGCTGATAAAACTCGGGTAATGACGAGTTTCTGATATCAAAAATCAATTGGGCGGCGGTGGAGACTTTATTGACATTCTGCCCGCCAGCCCCGCTGGAGCGGATAAATTGCCACTCGATTTCATTTTCCGGAAGTTCCACACGGTTTGAGATTTTTATCATGGCAGACTTAGGGTTTTGTCCAATTGCTTTGAGAAGCGAGCAATAACTGCTTATGGCTTTTCAATAGATTTGTTATCATCGGGCGCATTCTTGCAGGGCAGGCGTGGTTGCCCGTTCGCAAAATAGTGTTCTCGTTTCGGAGTGCCTTTATGTTATGCCAAATCCCCGATATTGCTAAGGGTGTTATCAGTCTTTTCGCCAGTGGTCGACTCTCTTCAACCGATTATCGTACCCGCTTACAGCCGGCCATTAAGAGTTACCGCAAGGATTGGGGACAGGTTTGCCTGTATATCGAGGCGGACGTCTTACTCGAAGGTTGGGAATTTGAGTCGCTAACGGGCAGTGGTGAAGTCCAACTTCCTAATTTTGAAGCTTTAGTATTTGTTGGCGGCCCAGATTGGGTGGGTAATGCTGTGCGCTTACTCGGCCCCTTTATGCAGGGCGAAGTGGCTTGGTTCCCCTTGGAGCAGAAAGCCAAAGCCATTGCGTGGATCGCTAAACGTTCAACTTTTTAATGGCCCATGGTGGGTATAACTTATAGGGAATTAACTATGTCTTTGTTGAAAACTATGACTGCCAAACCGACCGCTAAATTAGGCGCTATCGCCCTAGTGTTGGCCTTTACCGCAGGCTTAAGTGCCTGTGCGCCAGAGGTAGGTAGTGATGCTTGGTGTAAGCAAATGAAGGAAAAACCTAAAGGTGATTGGACTGCGAACGAAGCGGCCGATTACGCCAAACACTGCGTGTTTAAGTAAGTTTTTCAAGCGAATAGTGTCACAGCTTGACAGATTAATCCTTGCAAGCTGTGAACTTATGCTTAAAATCCCTGTCTTAAGTTTGCACAAGCTATTGCTGAATTATGACTAAATCGTCCAAAGGTGATATTTGATTTCGACCGCTAAGCCATTCTTTAGCCGAATGGTGACCCTACTGATAGCCATTATCGTGCTGCAATTTGCGGGCGCGAATTTGGGTGCCCATCAGTTACATGCGGGTAATGGCGTTGAAGAAGCCGAGAATCATCCCCACCTACAATTTAGTGCTCCTGTGACCACCTTAACTCAATGTGTGGATTGTGTGTGCCCCAATGAGCAGGCTCCCGGATTCAGTACCGAGCCGTTTGGTGAAGCCGCATTCAATGCGGGCGTATCGACTGCCAGTGCTAGTAGCCACTCACATTTAGTGCAAACCACTGAAATTCAACACTTTGACCTTTGCCTTGATTGCCAATGCCATGGCGGTCATGTGGCTTTACTCTCCTATTCCGACAGCCAAACGCTTACAGCCTTTGAAGCGGCCTATGTGCCAACGGATTTAGCCTATTTCCCTCCAGATCAATTACCTAAGTACCGCCCACCCATCGCTTAACCCTCAATATCTGCTTATTTCTGGTTGCGTATCTATTGTTCGGGCGCGCCGCAATAAGCCCTTAATTTATCCCCAAAGCAAAGGTTTTATTAACCTCGAACGTGTTTGGCTCGCGCTAGCGCTTTGAGCTTATTCGACATTTTGCCTCAGGGGAGCATTCGATTGGTATCCGCACGTCGATGGCGTAGGGCCAATCCTATTTAGATATTGTTAGGAATTGCGATGAAGAAAACCATTATCGCCCAGGCCTTGTTTGGCCTGTTGAGTACGCTAGTGCTCGTTGGTGGACAGGTGAACTACGCTGTTGCAGCAAGCTCAAGCCTAGACGTCAAAGAGCTAGATGCAGTAGCGCAAGGTGAACTATTAACCCAAGAAACTCAAACCTCGCTGAATCAGTGGTTGCCAGAGTTACTCAAGCAAATTAATCAGTTGCCAGAGGTGCAGGCGCAAATTGCTCGGCAGCAACAGGCGGAGCTGGTGATTGCCGCGGAGGATCGCGCCGTCTATAACCCTGAACTAGGACTCAATTATCAAAATGCCGACACTGATACCTACAGCCTAGGGCTGAGCCAAACCATAGATTGGGGCGATAAGCGTGGCGTAGCAACCCGCCTTGCCCAGCTTGAGGCGCAGATCCTGTTAGCGGATATACAGTTAGAACGCAGTCAGATGTTGGCCGAGCGTCTATTAGCGCTGGCCGAGCAGTCGCAAAGCCACAAGGCGCTTACTTTTGCAGAGCAGCAATTAAGATTTACTCAGGCACAGCTCAATATTGCCGAGCAGCGCTTTGCCGCGGGAGATTTGTCCGATGTTGAGTTGCAACTGCTTAAACTCGAACTGGCAAGCAATACCGCCGACTATGCGCTGGCCGAACAAGCGGCCTTAGTCGCCGAAGGTAAAGTGATTGAGTTACTTGGGGTTGATAAGCTCAAGTTTAGGGAGTTCATCTCTGACATTGGCCAATTTGTGTCGATGATTGCCCCGAAAGCGGAATTACCCGCATTGACCAGTGCCCATCAGCAGGTGTTATTGGCCAAGGCCAATGCCATGAAGGTTAAGGCTGATACAGCGGCGGATCCCATCATCAACCTTGGTCTCGAACGGGAAGGCTCTGACAACAAGTTTGGCGTCGGTGTGGCTATCCCCTTGCAGGTTCGTAATAACTACAGTGAGTTACAGTCGGTTGCAGATAAGGGCATCGCTATCGCAGAGCAGTCCTACTTAGCCCGTGAGCGAGTACTTACTGCTAAACAGGCGCAATTTAACAATGCCTTACCCCGTTTACTGGCTCGCTACCAAGATTGGCGTGAGCGAGTCGCAGCCTCGGGGAGTAAAGCCGCTAAATCCTTAAGTGAACAGTGGCGCTCGGGCGATGTGAGCACCAGCGAGTATTTACAGAGTCGGCGACAACTTGCGGCCAGTTATTTGGTCGGTTTAAACCTCGAAACGGCGATTTATCAGAGCTGGTTAACCTGGATGGGGGACAGCGGTCAACTGCTGCCCTTTATCGATTCGTTAACAGCCACTTCTCCCACTAACGCCGTGCCAGCCAAGTCAATCGTGAGGTCACACTAATGAATTCAACTTTTCCTAAATCTGTTTTTCACTCTTTCGCCAATGTGTCTGCCGCAGGTTTCGTATCGGTGTTTACGCCATCACGTTTAGCGTTGGCACTGATGCTTACCTCGTTAACCGTGATTACGCCAACGTCAGCATTTGCTGGTGACGGCCATGATCATGCTGGCGAAAAACAAGTTAACACCGCAGTGAAGAGTACCGCTGCCGAGCAAGCACCGGATGACCATAGCGAGCAAGCGTTAACCTTTACGCCGTCACAGTTGGAGCTGGCGGGAATTCGTTTGTTACCCTTGAGCAGCGATAGCTTAAGTCTTGCCAATTTAAACCTCGATGTTCGAGCAACGGCTTCTTTAGTGGTTGACCGTGATAGAACCGCGACCTTAGCGCCACAGCTCGATGTTCGCGTACAAGCGCGCCATGTGGTACCAGGCCAAGAGGTGAAAAAAGGTGAGCCCTTACTCACCTTAGGCGGCGCTGAAGTCGCCAAGGCGCAGGCGGAATATATCAATGCCGCCGCCGAGTGGAGCCGCGTGCGCCGCATGAGTGAAGGCGCTGTGAGTGTGAGTCGCAGAATGCAGGCTCAAGTCGATGCCGAACTGAAACGGGCGATTTTAGAGGCGATAAAAATGACCCCTGAGCAAATTCGTACCTTAGAGTCGAGCCCTGAAGCTATCGGTAGTTATCAACTGTTGGCGCCTATCGACGGCCGTGTGCAGCAAGATATCGCCATGCTAGGCCAAGTGTTTAGCGCAGGCACGCCATTAATGCAGTTGACCGATGAGTCGCACCTTTGGGTGGAAGCTCAGCTAACGCCTGCCCAGGCAGTCAATGTGAAGGTGGGTGCCCCAGCCTTGATCCAAGTGGGAGATAAAACCTTAGCAGGTAAGATTATCGGCCGCTCCCACGAGCTGGATAGCGTGACACGTACTGAGCAAGTGTTAGTCAGTATGCCTAATCCTGATCATGTGTTGCACGCAGGGCAATTTGCCGAGCTGTACTTTGCCGATGCCTCTCAAAACATGGCAGCGGCGAGTAGCGGGTCAGGTATTTCATCGGGAATTGTATTACCCGATGCGGCATTAACCCGTAGCAGTGATGGCGATTGGCAGATTTTTATTCAGGATGAGGATGGTTTTGAAGCCATTGAGGTCGAGCTGGTGCAGCGTCAGCGCGGCTTGAGTTTAGTGCGCGGCAGTGAGCTGGATAAAGCACGGCAGGCACAATTAAAGGTGGTAGTTGCAGGGGCATTTTTCTTGGCATCGGAGCAGGCGAAAGCTGGTTTTGATATTCATGCCCACTAATCGCGATGCCTATCACTGTGCCTATGATTCTCGCTTAAGGAATTCTTATGTTGCAAAAAGCAATCGAAGCCGCGATTAAAAATCGGCTATTAGTGGTGTTGGCGCTGCTGGCGGCGGTCGCTGTCAGTGTGGCCATGTTGCCCAAGTTGAATCTCGATGCCTTTCCCGATGTCACCAACGTACAGGTGACCATCAATACCGAGGCCGAGGGCTTGGCCGCCGAAGAGGTAGAAAAACTCATCAGTTATCCGGTCGAATCGGCCATGTATGCTTTGCCAGCGGTGACTGAAGTGCGTTCGTTATCGCGCACTGGCTTGTCCATTGTGACGGTCGTCTTTGCTGAGGGCACGGATATTTACTTTGCCCGACAGCAAGTGTTTGAGCAGTTACAGGCGGCGCGGGAGATGATCCCAAGCGGGGTGGGTGTGCCAGAAATTGGCCCTAACACCTCTGGATTGGGGCAGATTTATCAATATATTTTGCGGGCAGATCCAAGTGCAGGCATCAATGCCGCCGAGCTGCGTAGTCTTAACGACTACCTCGTCAAACTTATCTTGATGCCCGTTGGCGGCGTGACCGATGTGTTATCTTTTGGCGGCGAAGTTCGCCAATATCAAGTGCAGGTCGACCCTAATAAGTTGCGTGCTTATGGCTTGTCGATGGCACAGGTGAGTCAGGCGCTCGAAAGCAATAACCGTAACGCTGGTGGCTGGTTTATGGACCAAGGTCAAGAGCAATTAGTGGTTCGAGGCTATGGTATGTTGCCCGCCGGAGAGGCAGGGCTTGCCTCAATTGCTCAAATTCCACTCACTGAAGTACGTGGCACGCCTGTGCGAGTGGGTGACATTGCAAAGGTCGATTTTGGCAGTGAGATCCGCGTAGGTGCCGTGACTATGACGCGCCGTGATGATGCGGGGCAGGCGCAAGCCTTGGGCGAAGTGGTCGCGGGCGTAGTGCTTAAGCGCATGGGCGCCAACACTAAGGCGACGATTGATGATATCGATGCGCGGATTAATCTGATTGAGCAGGCGTTGCCGAAGGGCGTGTCCTTTGAGGTGTTTTACGATCAAGCAGACTTAGTCGATAAAGCTGTTACCACAGTGCGTGATGCGCTGTTAATGGCTTTTGTGTTTATTGTGGTTATCTTGGCGCTGTTCCTTGTGAATATCCGCGCCACCCTGTTAGTGCTGCTGTCTATCCCTGTGTCCATCGGTTTGGCGCTGATGGTGATGTCTTACTATGGCCTTTCAGCCAACTTGATGTCCCTTGGTGGTTTGGCGGTAGCCATTGGTATGTTGGTCGATGCCTCAGTGGTGATGGTTGAGAATATTTTCAAACATTTAACCCAACCGGATCGCCGCCATTTAGCTGAGGCAAGGGCGCGTGCCGATGGTGAAACTGACCCGTACCATGGTGATGAGGATGGTGGTGTTAACGCTGATGATGACGAACATCAGGGGAATATGGCCGTGCGCATTATGCTGGCGGCGAAAGAAGTGTGCAGTCCTATCTTCTTCGCGACGGCGATTATCATTGTGGTGTTTGCACCGCTATTTGCGCTGGAAGGGGTTGAGGGCAAGCTGTTCCAACCTATGGCTGTCAGCATTATTTTGGCGATGATTTCCGCCTTGCTGGTGGCATTAATCGCGGTGCCAGCTTTAGCGGTATATCTGTTTAAACGTGGAGTTGTGCTCAAAGAAAGTGTGATCTTAAGGCCGCTGGATAGCGCATATCGCAAACTGCTCAGTGCAACGCTAGCGCGTCCTAAAATGGTGGTACTCAGTGCGGCACTGATGTTTGTCATGAGCATGGCATTGCTGCCCAGACTCGGTACCGAGTTTGTGCCCGAGTTAGAGGAAGGCACGATTAACCTGAGGGTCACGTTAGCACCCACCGCCAGCCTTGGCACCTCTTTGGATGTCGCACCTAAGCTTGAGGCTTTGCTGCTGGAATTCCCCGAGGTGGAGTATGCCTTAAGCCGAATCGGTGCGCCAGAATTAGGCGGCGATCCTGAGCCTGTCAGCAATATTGAAGTCTATATCGGCCTAAAACCCATCGAAGAATGGCAATCGGCCAGTTCGCGTTTGGAGTTGCAACGGCTGATGGAGGAAAAGCTCAGTGTCTTCCCTGGGCTGCTACTCACCTTCTCACAACCGATTGCGACTCGGGTCGATGAGCTGCTTTCGGGGGTTAAGGCGCAGTTAGCGATTAAACTCTTTGGCCCCGATTTAGAAGTCTTATCTGAAAAGGGTCAAGTGCTGACCGATCTGGTGGCGAAAATCCCCGGCGCTGTGGATGTGTCCCTCGAACAGGTGAGTGGGGAGGCGCAGCTGGTAGTGCGGCCAGACCGTTCGCAGCTTGCCCGTTATGGCATCAGTGTTGATCAGGTGATGACACTCGTCAGCCAAGGTATTGGTGGCGCCAGTGCTGGCCAAGTCATCGACGGTAACGCCAGATACGACATTAATTTACGCCTTGCCGCCGAGTTTCGCAGCAGTCCAGATGTGATTAAGGATTTGCTCTTGAGTGGCAGCAATGGCGCAATTGTGCGCTTAGGTGAGGTGGCCAGCGTTGCAGTGGAAATGGCGCCGCCGAATATTCGCCGTGATGATGTGCAGCGCCGCGTGGTGGTGCAAGCGAACGTGGCGGGGCGAGACATGGGCTCTGTGGTAAATGATATTTACGCGCTGGTGCCAAAGGCCGATCTACCTGCTGGATATACTGTGATTGTGGGTGGTCAGTATGAAAATCAGCAGCGGGCACAGCAAAAGCTGATGTTGGTAGTGCCAGTCTCAATCGCCTTGATTGCCTTGCTGTTGTACTTCTCCTTCGGCGCGGTTAAGCAGGTATTACTGATTATGGCTAACGTGCCGCTAGCACTCATCGGCGGTATTGTGGCGTTGTTTGTTAGTGGTACTTATCTGTCGGTGCCAAGCTCCATTGGCTTTATCACGCTGTTTGGGGTGGCGGTGCTCAACGGAGTGGTATTAGTGGATTCGATAAACCAACGCAGGCAGAGCGGCGAGTCGCTCTATGAATCGGTTTATGAAGGCACTGTGGGCCGCTTACGACCAGTATTGATGACGGCATTAACCTCTGCCTTAGGGTTAATTCCGATCTTAGTGTCATCGGGCGTTGGTAGTGAAATCCAAAAGCCGCTAGCGGTGGTGATCATTGGCGGTTTGTTTAGCTCAACGGCGTTGACCTTATTGGTATTACCGACCTTATACCGCTGGTTATATCGACACGATAAATTGCCTGACTAGTTGGGGCTGAGTCTTGGCATGATTTTGTGGTAAGTATCAATGTTAAAGTTTAAAAATCAGCGAGCTATAGTGTGTGATATAGGCTAGGCTTAGCGCTGGTATTAAGGATAAGTATCTCTGGAGAGAGTATGATCGCAGTCATTTTTGAAGTCGTTCCCACGAAAGAAGGAAAGGAAGAATATCTGCATGTGGCCGCTGAAATGCGCCAGTATTTAGAAGGCCGCAAGGGATTAATTTCGATTGAACGTTTTCAGAGCTTAACCGACGATGGTAAGGTGCTGAGCTTATCGTTTTGGGATGATATGGCCTCTATTACCCAATGGCGTAATCAAATGGCCCACAGCATTGCCGAGCAGACTGGCATAGTGCCTTGTTTGTTTAACGCTTATCGCATCCGAGTCGCCGAAGTGGTGCAAGATTATAGCGAAACCGTGCACGAAGCCGCAGAGTAATCGAGACCTGACAGGTTAAAAACAAAACCCATCGAAATCGATGGGTTTTTTATGTTCAATACTCAGCCTAAGTGACTTTTGAGGCTTATTTTTCCTGTTGAGCTTTAAGCAGATCGCGGATCTCAGACAGTAGTTCTTGATCTTTGGTTGGTGCGGGCGGAGCAGAAGGCGCTTCTTCTTGTTTACGTTTTAAGCTGTTAATGGCTTTTAAGCCCATAAAAATCGCGAAGGCGATAATGGTAAAGTCGATAACGGTTTGGATAAATTTACCGTAAGCGATGACAACAGCAGGCGCATCACCTTGGGCAGCGAGGAGCACAACGCTCAGATCACTAAAATTCACCCCCCCTAAAATGATCCCAATCGGTGGCATAATGATATCGGCCACAAAGGATGAGACTATCTTGCCAAAAGCGGCACCGATGATAATACCCACCGCCATATCGATTACATTGCCACGGGATGCAAAAGCCTTGAACTCTTTAAGTAAGCTCATTAGGTTTCCTCCGAAAATATGATTAAATGTTAAATTTTATTGTATTAACTGTATCAGGAAAACCTTAGGGTCTTTTGCTGCCTGTTACCTTGCCAAGCTTATAGGGGCTTAAGGATTAAGGCAATTCTGAGATTAAGGATTTATCCTGCACTGGCAGATTTCACACTCTCAAGGTTACAGTTGTTAATTTTGGTGTGAATGGGTCTATTTTTGCTGACCGATAAATTCTGGCACTTCTAATACTTGTGAGCCCCAGCGTTTAAACAAAGAGGCGTAGATAAACTCGATAAAAACGCGGTATTTGCGCGGCAGATAGGCTCGCTTGGGATAGCTGAGTACCACCTTGGTTTGCACCATAGGATAATCGTCAAGGAGTCGCACTAAATAGCCTTTCTCTATCGCCTCTTGGGCAATAATCGACGGCACGGCCGTAATGCCAAGCCCTGCAATGGCAGCTTCGCGGGCAATGGTGACATTATTCACTGTTAATTGCGTGACGGGCTCAATGACTACCCAAGTTTTACCATCAAATAGCTTCCATGCCCCTTCAATATGGGCCGACTGTAAACGAATCGCTTTATGTTTAGCCAAATCCTGTGGCACTTTTGGCGTGCCATGTTCGGCCAAATATTTAGGGCTGGCCATTAAGGATTTATAGGCGTTAACTAAGGAATAACTTTGTAGGCGGGTATCACTCGAGTCAGCGATTTGGAATAGCAGATCCACACCTTCTTCTATCACATCCACTTTACGGTTAGTGAGCTCGGCTTCTATGGTGATATCGGGATAAAGGGTTAAAAACTGGGCGAAGATCGGCCCAAGAAACAGTTGGCCTAATTCAATAGGGCATACGATTCTTAGGTTACCTTTGATTAATTGCTGGTGGGCACTGAGCTGATTTTCGGCGCTTTGAAGATCACTTAAGATCTTATTGATTCGATTGTAATAACTTGAACCCGCTTCTGTGAGTTTGAGTGCGCGAGTCGTTCGGAATAATAGCTGAGTACCCGTATCGGCTTCTAGTTCGGCAATTTTGCGACTGACTGTTGCCTTAGTGAGTCCGAGGGCTTTAGCTGCCCCGGTAAAACTACCTTGCTCTACCACTTGAGCAAATATTTGCACCCGATTGAGATCCATGATTGTTACACCTGTGAAACAGTGGGTTGATTTTTAACTACCTAATAAACTTGATGAGACAGTAGTACACTAGTACTCACTAATCAAGGAGTCATTCATGTCCAAAAGTAAGCTCATTATCGCCGTTCCACTATTACTCGCCGCCGCTGCGGGTGGCGGCTATTACTGGTGGACGCAAGTACGTTTTATCGAAACCACTGATAATGCTTATGTTGAGGCTGATATCTCCCATGTGAGCGTAAAAGTGCCAGGTTATGTGGTGTTATCCGATGTGACCGATAACCAGCATGTGCGTAAGGGCGAGTTATTGGCGCAACTTGAAGATAACCAGTTTAGCGCCAAAGTCAGCCAAGCTGAGGCTGCACTTGCCAGTGCCAAAGCCGATCTACAAACCTTAGCCGCTAAGGTGGATCTGCAACATGCGCTGATCAGCCAAGCGAGTGCGGGTGTGGTGGCGGCGCAGGCTGATAAAATTCGTGCCGAGCAACAATTAAGCCGAGCGAAAAAGTTAAAAGTCAGCAATTACAGCTCACAGGACGATGTCGACCAATTGCAGGCGGGTTTTGATTCTGCTGCTGCGCGCCTCGATGAAGCCAAGGCGCTGTTAGTGGCTAAAGAACGTGAGCTTGCTGTGTTTAATGCTCAGCTTAATCAAGCTAGCTCTGTGGTTGAGCAGTCGAATGCGGCATTGGAGCTAGCTAACATTCAGCTCAATGATACCCGTGTGACCGCGCCCTTCTCTGGGGTGATTGGTAAACGCGGCGCTATGGTGGGGCAGTATGTTCAGCCCGGCCAAGCACTCTTTAGTTTGGTTCCGGACGGGGCTGTGTGGATCTCGGCGAACTTTAAAGAAACCCAAATCCAACATATGCAACCCGGGCAGTCGGTGCAGGTCAGTCTCGATGCGTTTCCCGACAAAACCTTTACAGGTGTTATCGATAGTCTGTCGCCGGCGTCCGGAGCCAAATTTAGTCTGCTGCCCGCCGAAAATGCCACGGGTAACTTCACCAAAATCGTGCAGCGTATTCCGGTGCGGATCCGTTTAGAGCTGTCCGAAGCAGAGGCGCGTGTCGTCCCTGGGTTAAGTGCGGTGGTGAAGGTCGATACTGCGTCGCATCCGACGACAGCCATCGCTGCAAACGTCGGTCGCTAAGTAGGTCGTTAACATGAGCACAATTGCTGCTGCACCTGAGGCTATCGCCGCAGGGGCTACGCCGAGCGAATATGAGCGTGGTAGTCGCCGTTCGTGGATTGCCGTTTTTGGTGGTTTGATTGGTGCCTTTATGGCGATCCTCGATATTCAAATCACCAATGCCTCGATGAAGGAAATCCAAGGCAGCCTTGGGGCGACGCTTGAGGAAGGCAGCTGGATTTCAACGGCTTATCTGGTTGCCGAGATGATTGCGATCCCGCTCTCGGGCTGGTTAAGCACTGGGCTCTCGGTCAGGCGTTATCTGCTGTGGACCACCGCAGCCTTTATCTTTGCTTCTATTCTGTGTTCGATTTCGTGGAACCTCGAGGCCATGATCGCCTTTCGGGCGTTGCAGGGCTTCTTTGGTGGCGCGTTGATCCCGCTGGCTTTTCGGCTGATCTTAGAATTTTTACCCGAGAATAAACGTGCCGTGGGGATGGCGTTATTCGGGGTGACTGCGACATTTGCGCCCTCGATTGGCCCAACCTTAGGTGGTTGGTTAACTGAGCATTTTAGTTGGCATTACCTGTTTTATATCAACGTGCCGCCCGGATTGCTGGTAATGGCGATGTTGGCCTATGGTCTCGAAAAACGCCCTGTGGTATGGGACAAGCTGAAAAATGCCGATTTAGCGGGCATTGTCACCATGGCGCTGGGCATGGGTTGCCTCGAGGTGGTGCTTGAGGAGGGAAACCGTAAGGATTGGTTTGGCTCGGATTTGATCCGCAATCTCGCCATCATTGCCGCAGTGAATTTAGTGCTGTTTGTGTGGATCCAACTCAACCGTAAAGATCCTTTAGTGAATTTACGCTTACTCGGTAAACGTGATTTTGTGCTTTCAACCGTGGCGTATTTTTTATTGGGGATGGCGCTCTTTGGCGCTATCTATTTGATCCCACTTTATTTGTCTCAAGTGCATGATTACACACCACTGGAAATTGGTGAGGTGATTATGTGGATGGGGTTCCCGCAGCTCTTGGTATTGCCATTAGTGCCGCGGTTAATGCAACGTTTCGACGGACGTTATTTAGCCGCCTTCGGCTTTTTTATGTTTGCCCTCAGTTATTACATGAATAGCCAAATGACCGCAGATTACGCTGGGCAGCAGATGATTGCCTCCCAAGTGGTACGCGCCTTAGGCCAGCCGTTTATTTTAGTGCCTATCGGAATGCTCGCGACTGCGCATTTAAAACCCCATGAAAATCCTTCGGCTTCGACCGTACTGAACGTGATGCGTAACTTAGGTGGGGCCTTTGGTATCGCCTTGGTGGCGACTTTAACCGATAACTTGGCTCGCAGCCATTTGGCCCATGTGAAGGAATCTTTGCCAGCGGTCAGCACGCAGGCGCAGGACTATTTGAATCAGAGTGCCAGTATGTTGCAACAGGGTGGCTCGGATCCCTACACCGCCTCTATGCAGGCCAAGGCATTGTTAGGGCAAACCATGAGTCAGCAGGCCTATATTCAAGCCTATAACGATGTGTTTTTGATTATGGGGGCCCTGTTGTTAATTGCCGTGGTGGCTGTACTGCTTATCCGTAAACCACAAGGCCCAGTCGCCCACGATGCGGTGATCGAATAACACTGAGTCAGTTTTCGCAATGCGTAACCCTTGCGTCTTAATTCCCCCCAGAATTAAGGCGCTTTTTTATGCGCAGAGCTGTGATAGACTCGAGCTCTTTTCCTGTCGTACGCAGAGCCTTTTTATGTCGATACAAGATTCAGTTGAGTGGCAAATTCTTAAATTTAATCAATTAACTGCCAACACCTTATATGAAATCCTTAAACTGCGAGTCGATGTGTTTGTGGTCGAGCAGGCCTGTGCTTATCCAGAGCTTGATGATAAAGATAGACACCCTGAAACCCAGCATTTAATCGGCTTATCGCCTGCGGGCGAGTTACTCACCTATGCCCGTATTTTGCCTCCGGGGCTGAGTTATCCCGAGGCCAGCATTGGCCGAGTGGTGGTGTCATCTGCTGGACGAGGTAAAGGATTGGCAATGCCGTTGATGCTGCGGGCGATCGAATCTGCACTCAGTACTTGGCCCAAGGCGGGGATCCAAATTGGTGCTCAGGATTATCTGAAAAACTTCTACCAAAAACTCGGGTTTAACATCTGTTCTGAAATGTATTTGGAAGATGGCATTCCTCATATCGACATGCGCTACCAGCCTAAGTAATCTAGTTTTAACTAGCTGAATTTACATCTTATTAAGGAAATCAAATGACTACTGTTGCGGACTATAAAATCAATCAACAACAACTCGTTTGCGTCGCGAGCTTTTTAGCCAAAGAAGGCAAAACCGAGGCCTTGATTGCGGCGCTCGCCTCGCTGATCCCCGATACCCGCCGTGAAGCCGGTTGTATTCGGTATGAGCTCAACGTCAGCCGTGATGAACCGCGCCGCGTGACCTTTGTGGAGAAGTTTGTTGATATTACTGCCTTTGATGAGCACTGCGCTAAAGAGGCTATTCAACATTATTTCCACCAAGTGATGCCTGAGTTGGTTGAGTCGTTCCAAGTCGAAACCTATCATCAGGTCATCGTCTAAGTGTTTTACCGTGTTATCGCTTAATAAACCTTATGTCGTCAGTAGAATGTATTAATTTACATTGTCTTTGCAGTTTATAGCATTGTATCAGGAGATTTTATTGGTTAGCTTACTGTCTTCGCTATTCAATGCCGCAACAAAATGTTAAACACTAATTAACTCACGGATGTATACAATGCTAAAAACATGGACACTGAGCCTTATTCCCCTCGTATTTCTCGGTTTGAGCGGTTGTGCATCGACAAATGATGCTGACGCTAGCGTGGCAAACACTCCCGAAAAGAAAGTCGCTAAGGAGTGTAACAAAGTCACATCTACTGGTTCCCGCATTGGACGTTGCAAAAAATAACATCCTGAAGCTTTGGGTTATAAGCATTCTCAATTCAGCTAAATCTGCAATCAATTAGATCAAATTTGTGCGACTGTCTGGTTTGCCATCAGAGCTACTGATTGACTCCTAAAACACCTGATGAACCCATCGGGTGTTTTTATTTAAAGGTGTAATGCGGCGGTTAATCGCTCAAAGGGAATAGTAAAATCTGACGCGTTAATTAATTTTATCTATTAAAAATCAAATTGTTAAATCTTGCATGGTTGATATTTAAGAGTATGGTGCAGAGAATCGAGCTTAACTTATTAGATAATACTGATATTGAGTTGATTCAATCAGTCGTCAAGAGTTGTAATGGAAGAATTTGGCATTACAGTAAGTCGGCTTATCAAACTGTAATGCCAAAATTTATCGCGGGCAGTACTAAGCGTTATTTTGCCGCTTGATATACCTTAATTCGATTTCTTTCAAACGACGATTAAAGTCTTCTAAATGTGCCAACATGGCGGCTTCGGCTTTGGCTTCATCTTTTTCGATAACGGCTTGAACGATAACATCGTGTAAGCCCAAGGGATGGATTTCATCCGTTGGTGGCTCAAACTTTATTGTTTGATTTTTAAGTAAAATCAATAGTGATTTTACAATTGCCTCTAAGAAACGATTGCCTGACATTTCTGCTAATAAATAATGCACTTCAGAGCGTAAAGCGACAGTCTCGGGATATGCGTACGAGTCATTTTCATGTCGCAATGCTTCATGCAAAGCAATTGCTTGTGCTGGTGTGCAATTTTTAGCTGCCATTCTGGTGACTTGAGGTTCAATCAAAATGCGCGCTTGGCATAATTCGGGGAGTGATAACTTTCCCATCATAAACATGTCATGGCAGGCATCACTTAACCGCTCAAATGTCAGATGTTTAACAAATGCACCACCCGTTGCTCCTTGGCGAATTTCTACCAAGCCGCTCGCTTCAAGGCTCTTAATGGCTTCCCTGACAACGGTTCGACTCACTTGGAATAATTCTATGAGCTCGCGTTCGGATGGTAGTTTATCACCAGCTTTATAATCGCCACCTAAAATAGCATTTTTTAGCTGTTGTCCAACTTCACTAGATGCTTTTATCTGCTTAATTGGCTTGAAGTTATGCACTAGTTTGCCCTCAATATGCTTAGTTCCGCCATCTTAACATAAAAGTACTTTTGAGGCAGAAAATGTACTCTCGCATTTCCTATATTAGTGATTAAAAAACATTCATTTTTGTTGATCGAAGTAACATCTCTATAAATTTCGCAACTAGTTTCTCATATTTGTTCAGTCTTCATTGTTAAGTAAGGTTATACGTCATACATTTCTCCAAGGTGGTTTGGAGTCTGTTTCTTAACCAGTATAGGCATGGCAAACATGTTAACTAATAACAGGAAGATGATGATGAAAATGAAAAGCCTATCTTTTTTTGTGCTGTCTGCTCTTTCTGTATCTGCGTTCGCAGATACAACGATTGATAAAATGTTTAGCGATGGAACTGTTAAAGGAGAATTGCGGTTATTTGATTTTACGCGTGATTATGATGGCGCAACGAATAAAAAACATGATACGTCATTAGGTGGGCTGTTTTATTATAATACTGCTAAAGTTAACGGAATTAGTTTTGGTACTAGCTTTGCCTCTGCTAATCCTATTTGGACTAATGATTCTGATAGTGTTTATGGTTTGGTTGCTCGAGATGAAAATGGCGACCATGATAGTGTCAATCGATTACAAGAATATTTTATTCAAGGTGATTGGTGGAATACTAAATTTAAACTTGGAGCTCAAGAATTAAGAACTCCGATGATGAATCCTCACGATATTAGAGCCATTCCAAGAACCTTTCGTGGTTTTTCTGTTGAAAATAATAGCGTAAATAATCTCACTCTTTCCGCATTGTATATTACGGACTCAATGGGATGGTCTGATAACAGCTTCATATCGGTTAAAGAAGCTGTACAAAGTGAGCTAGCCAGAGCGGGTGTGATTACTGAGGTGGCAGATAACCCTGTTTATGCTCTGGGTGCTAAATATCAGTTACCTTTCGAAGCGGTCAAAACCGAGGTTAATCTTTGGCATTACCGCATGGAAGATGTTTTTAATCAAACCTATGCAAAAGTAAAATTCTCCACTGACATCAGTGCGGTTAATTTTTATCTCACTCCATCTTACTTAACTCAGAAAGCAACGGGTGATGAAACTGGCGGCCCTCTAGACACATATCAATATGGTTTCCATCTCGGTGCCAAGTTTGCTGGTGCTGATATCACTTATCTATATGCTAAAACTGGTGATGACACTGTGCTCACTCCATGGGGAGATGAAAAAGTGGTTATTCAACAGGTATATCAATCTGCGCGTGCTGATGAAGAAGTCAATGCATTAAAACTAGCCTATGATTTTGAGAAACTCGGCCTTAATGGATTAGAGGCCTATGCATATTATGGTCAATATGATGTGCCAGAAAATGCTGGTAGTGATTTTAGCGAAATGAACTATTCAATTAGTTATAAATTCTCTGGAGCACTTTCCGGTTTAGGGTTAAAAGCTCGTTATGCCACTATTGATTTTGATCAAGGTGAGAATTTCAATGATGTTCGGTTCTATATTAACTATAAATTTACTTTAGGTCATTAGTACTGAAAACTGCTCCCCTGCAACTTTTTAAGGGTATACCATTGTTT
>NZ_JAKZGV010000035.1:0-45014 GCF_022557375.1 Shewanella sp. MM_2022_3 | reverse complement strand
TGTCGATAAGTAGCTGTGCATTACGCTGGAGTGTTTATTAACTAATTTATTTTATTCAATTATTGTTTTCATGAATGTTTTTTTAGAGTTTTGTTAATTTTAGTAAATGGTAATAATTTAGAGAAAAACATAGCTTTTAGGTATTCTTGTAAGTGTTAAATATACCCGCTATGTTTCTCCATATAAAGCATGATAATAGACGCTAAACTATTTCTTAAATGGTTGAAACTTATCTACAGTGACGATTCCCCATCACAGACTCGATTTCTGCCTGTGCGCTTTGCTCGCATCATGGCCTGATCGGCATTATTGAATAGAGTCTCCAAGAGTGCTTGTGCTTCATCGGGATGATTGATTTGAGGCAAGATCAAGGATGATATGCCGAAGCTTGCGGTGCAATGAATGGTGTGTCCATCAAGGTAAAGTGGCTGTGTATCAAATCCATGGCGAATCGACTCTGCAATTTGCCATGCTTGTTCATGTTGGGTGTTGGGTAAAATCAGCCCAAACTCTTCGCCGCCTAAACGAGCAAGAATATCATTTGTTCTCAGTTTAGTTTGCGTCAGCTGTGCGATATGGATAAGGGCAGCATCGCCTGTAGCATGTCCCCATTGATCATTGACGCGCTTAAAATGGTCAATATCAAACATAATAAACGCTAGCGCTTGGCCTGACTGATGTGCTGTAGGGTGCCCAAAATGGAAAAAGGCGCGGCGATTGAAGAGTTTTGTGAGCTCGTCGGTATTGGCAAGGCGTTCTGCGATGAACTTAGCTTCGATTAATGCCTGTTCCATGTGTTTACGTTCAGTGATATCAGTGGCGATTTCTATCCGAACTAGGCGGCCATCGGTCCAACGAATCGCTTGATCTCGACACTGGTACCAACGCTTATTTTGTGTATTTTGAAACTCCCATACATGTACACCAGTGGCGTCGCCCTCGGGACCAATCAGTTTGTGGTTGGTGCAAAAAGCACAGGGACTATTTTGGCCTGCTTGGAGGAGTTGATAGCACTTTTTACCGGCGGGTTTGCCCCAAATGGCCGTTCCATAATCGTTTAAATACAGTAGCTCATAGTTGTGTAAATCAGAAACGTAGACCAGCGCATCTAGGCTGTTGAGGATAGTATGAATGGCGTCAAAGGCTTGATTCTGATCGTTTTTAATAAGAGTCATGGAATGAAATCAGCCAAATAAAAATATCATTTATGAGTCATATAGTTATTTTAGCATTTAATGGACTAACTGTCTGATATTAGTTTAGTCATGGTGTGATTAATGTGATCAAGTTGTTGGCTTTGCAACACGCTACTCGCAATGAAATTGTTAAAACAAAAAGCCCTAAGTGATTTAGGGCTTTGAGGTAAAATACTTTTTAGTGATTGTAAAGGCGCCTGCCTTCGCGCATCACTTGAATAAGCTCAGGTGCGCTCATCTTTTTGTGCAGTCTGTGCTCAAAGTTTTCATCGTAAATGCGGTATTTGCCATGGCGGTCGATGACGGTGATTTCCGACTGTTGGTAAATGGCAAAAATGCGACTGTCACCGATGTAAATCCAGGTTTCTTGGCTTGGTTGCAACAGGCTACGGCCCGCACTGTAGTCTGTGGGGTTATTGGTACAGCCTAAGACATGGGTCATTAAAGTGGGAACGATACCATAGTGGCTAGTGCGATAGTTAACCGTGCTAGCTCCTACATTTGGCCAGTGGATAACCAGTGGGACTCTAACGCTATCTGGTGACAAATTACGCAGCGCTTCGTCACTATTGCTGGTAAACATTTTGCCGTTGACGCCGGTGATCACCACTAAGGTATCGCTAGGTAATTGACTTACAATCGATTGAATTTGCTTATCAATAAAATTCAATGATTGGCGATATTGGTTAAATAATACCTTTTGCGCGGGTTGTAAATTCGCATCGGCTTTGACAGTTTCGATACCGAGGAAGCCTACCGGTGTATCAAAATTCTCGGGTGCTTTAAGGTTTACTAGAGCAAACCAAGGACGTTGTTGCACGCTTTGCCACTGTGTAAAGTGGCCAACACTAAGAATATCCGCCTCGGCACTGCCATTGGTTTCTTTGGCAATGACGGGGGTAAAGTCATTAAACATGGCCTGGGCTGCACGCAAATTCAGATTGGTTTCTGGGATAAACAAGCCTAGTTCATAACCTGCCTGCTTAAAGCTGCGGGTGATGATTGGACTTGTAGTATTGAAGATGCGTGCATCGCCATAGCTGCCTTGTAAACCATAAAGTAGGGAGAACATGCCCGTCTTAAATTGATTGCCGCCACTGTAGTGGTGAGTAAAATGCTGATTCTGCAAGGTGTATTGATGCAAAAACGGCATGGTTTTGGCGTCCACCATGTCGGCACGTAAGCTGTCGATGGTTAGCATTAATACGTTTGGTTTATTATCTGCTTGGCATTGCAGTGGCTGGATAGGATAGCTGAGCACATTAGTGGCATGATTTGCGTCATCATCGATTTGGGATGAACCGTCAATGCCGTGGCTTTCCATAAAGCTACGAGCCGTTGCGGGGTACGACAGCGGATACGTGTCATCGAAACGGGTGATTTCGGTGATATCAGCGGCATCTGCCCAAATATGGATCAAATGGCTGCTAACAAAGCATACTCCAACAAAGGCTATGACTTTATTGCCAAGATTGAGTTTTTGGATTTTTTCAATCCGTTTCCACAGGAAGTTCGCCGCCGTTAGCTCAATCACCAAAATGGCGATTGGCGTGACGATATAGGACGTACCGTGGAGTAGGGCGCTCAAATCGGCCCAGGCTAAATCAAAGGCGAAGGGGCTCAAGTGCATGCCGTAATCGGCATAAACAATCGTGTCATACAATAAAATACACAGGCTTAAAGTCGCAATAACGGCTGCTAAGCCTCTGAGTATCTTGGAGTAAGGTAAGATTAAGGTCAGTGGGAATAGGCAGATCAAGTAGGCGATAAAAGCAAGAAAACTGAACTGGCCAATGGTACTGACGGCGAGATAGCCCCAGCCAAACCAGGTTTCGGGATAACCCACACTACTTAAATAGCGTGTGCCGACGATCATAGCCAATAGGCCATTAAAGAAGGCGAACCAATGTCCCCAGTTGATAAGTCGCGATACGCGATCGCGGCTCATTTGTTTTTTTCGCTCGACCATAGTGATCCGCTTATTCCTAAAAGGCGTTGTATCTTATGCTGTTTTAATCATTGTTACTCGACTAACTTAATTGGATTTCACCGATTGTGCGAGCGCTTTCGCAAATTGTTCGGCGACCGCTTGGCGAGATTCGCTTGGCACTTTGCGCTCGAGCAGGTGAGTGACACAGTTGCCTAGCGCCATCAGGCTTAAGTCAGTAGGAGCTTTGTGCTTTTCGAGTACCGCTAAAATTTCGGCGATTAATGATTCAACTTGTGCGTTTGAGTATTTCGATTGGATTGCCATAATCAAAAAATGTTTCACTTTGGAATGGATTAGCGGCATATAATAGCGGATTTATTCCAGCATCACTATCAGGGCTTATGAGTATTAACATCGAACAAGCAATTATTCACGAGATTTCCCAGGACAGTCAGGGTCAATTACGCTGCCGTTTACGTCCTCAACCTCTGCTGAACGGTCAGGCTGTCGAGATGATGCTCGAAGAGTTGCATCAGACTTATACCAGCAAATCCGGCAAAGGATTCGGTTATTTTGGTATTCACGGTGATGATGGTGAGGCTAATCCGGCGTTTGCCAATGCGCTAAAGGAATACCGTGCAGGGGATTTAGGTTTTGTCGAATTTACCGGCCAAGCCAGTAAGTTGTTGCAGGAAGAGTTGGCCAAATATGATTTTAGCCAAGGCGGATTCCTGTTGATGTCCTGCTACACCAACATGGCGAGTGATTATTTGTTTGTGGCGCTACTCAGTGCAAAATCGTCAATGACGGTACTCGATGATATGGAGCTGTCACAAAATAACCATTTGGATTTAAACAATATCCAGTTGGCTGCGCGAATCGATCTCACCGAATGGCAGGCTGATAAAGATTCTCGCAAGTACATCTCCTTTATCCGTGGGCGTGCGGGCCGTAAAGTCGCTGACTTTTTCCTCGACTTTATGGGCTGTGTCGAAGGGGTGAATACCAAGGCGCAAAACAAAACCTTGATGAACGCGGTTGAAGACTTTGTCGCCAGTAGTGACCTGACCAAAGAAGAACGCCAGCAATGTCGTAATAAAGTGTTTGAATATTGCTCCGAGCGGTTCGACGAAGGCGCCGATATTGAGATCAAAGATTTAGCGGATGAGCTTGCCGATCAAGGTATGGAGTCTTTCTATGACTTTGCCCGTGGTGGCAGTTATGAGCTGGATGAAGAATTTCCTGCGGATAAGTCGACCCTAAGACAATTAAAGAAATTCTCCGGCACCGGTGGTGGCGTGACGATAAGTTTTGACGGTGGGCATTTGGGTCAGCGAGTGATTTACGATCCGATTTCCGACACAATTTTGATTAAAGGCGTGCCAGCAAACTTAAAAGATCAGCTAGATAGACGTCTTAAGGGCGAATAAGCCGCCTGGGATAATATCGCTTAAGCTTTAAGCGTCAGCTTTTTAAGCACCAAGCATTAAACAAAAAGGCCGAGGAGTTTATCCTCGGCCTTTGTTTTATGCTAAATGCTTCTTAGATTTAACCCTTATTTTGCTCCCGTCGCAAAAGGTTCTGGGCGCGGAGTTTCTTTATTCGATGGCGGTAGGATCGGCAGGGTGATCTGTGGCTGTTCACCTGTCAGTGAATTTAAGAACGCCACCATTTCCTTGGTTTCCTTGTCGGTAAGCTTTTGCCCTAACTGAATATCCGCCATAGTATTTACCGCTTCTTCGAGCGTCCATACACTGCCATCGTGGAAGTAGGGGTAGGTGAGCTCGATATTACGCAGCGTTGGTACTTTAAACACAAACTTATCCGCATCCTTACCCGTTACACCTTTACGTCCTTCGGCAGGATTATTGGTGTGGAATGGTTTGATTAAGCCCATCTTCATAAACATAGTGCCACCGACCGCAGGGCCGTTGTGGCAGCTGACGCAGCCTTTGTCCTTAAACAGTTGGTAACCCGCTTTGGCTTCGCTGCTTATCGCATCCTGTTTACCTAATAGATATTGATCGAATGGGCTATTTGGCGTGACTAAGGTTTTTTCGAAGGCGGCAATGGCATCGGTTAAGCGGTCAATATCGACTTTTTCATCGCCGTAAACCTTGGCAAAGCGGGCACGGTAAGCGGGCATTGAGGCAATGGTTTCGGTGGCGAGTTCATGGGTAAAGCCCATTTCTTTGGGGTTGGCAATTGGGCCCGCGGCTTGTTCTTTTAAGTCGCTGGCGCGGCCATCCCAGAATTGCGCCAGCATAAAGTCAGCATTTAGCACGGTCGGAGAGTTTATTGGGCCTTCTTGCCAATGGTGACCAATCGATGTGGGCAGGGCATCCACGCCGCCGGTGGAGAGGTTGTGGCAAGAGTTACAGGAAATAAAACCTGATTTAGACAACCTTGGTTCAAAAAACAGCATTTTACCCAGTTCCACCTTTTCGGGTTCAGTGATTTTTGCTGGGGAAATTACTTCAATCGGTTCGGCGGCGACGGCATAGCTACTCGCTACTATAGCTGTGAGGGTTATCGCGATAGCGGTAAGTTTTGTCATCTGGTTTTCTCCCTTATTAACCTTGTTAGTTGTATGGTTTATAGGGCGATAGTAACGACTAAAATGGCTTAGGGATAACGCCTTGTTTCGATTGGGTCTATCGCTGTTGTTGATTAGATTTTTGTGAGCTAATTCGCTGTTTTTACTCGATTAACTCTGTAGGGTTTGCGGTGTTTCGTTTAGGGGTTTGCTTGCTAATCTGTAGTGTCTATTAGTGTGCGGCTGAAACTATCTGTCGGTCACGATATGGCCGATTAAACGGTTTGCGTTATTTCGTGTTTGTTACTCATTGCGATAGCAAACAATGGTGGGCTCAAGTTCGTTTACACATGTCTTAAGATAAAAAGTATCTAAGAAAGGATTCATTTGTCGCAGGGCGAAGCAGAATTGATTAGAATCCTTATTATTTGGGTAAGCTTGGTGTCTGTCCAAGTGAGCGTGCTCGGCCATCGCTAAGTGGCGCAATCCCTATTAAGGCGGACTGTTTTTCTGCCGAGGAGAGTCAATGCAACTGTTTGTAAAAGATTTAACCGTGATCGATTTTTCTTACCTGTGCCCTAAGCGTGGCATGGTGGGGGAAAGCTGGATTGTCGATGTCGTATTAGAAGGCGGTTTAGACGAGCAAAATATGGTGCTCGATTTTGCCAAGGTCAAACGTGCTATTAAGCACACGATTGATGCGGTGGCGGACCATCGTTTATTGGTGCCTACCGCCTGCAGCGGCGTGCGTTGGCAGCAGCAGGGCGATCGGGTGTGGATGGATTTTGAAAGCGCGCTCGGTGAGATCCACTTAGCTTGTCCTTCCCAAGCCTTTGCACTCGTTCCATCGGAACAGATTGATATTCCAAGCGTCAATGCCTTCTTGCAAAAAGCCCTACGGGAAACTCTGCCTGATAATGTTGAAGGAATTAGCCTCACTTTAAGGCATGAGATCCTGAACGCGCCTTACTATCACTACAGCCATGGTTTGCGTAAACACGATGGTAATTGCCAGCGGATTGCCCATGGTCATCGCAGCCCAGTACAAGTGTTTGAGAATGGAGTGTCCGCGCCGAAATGGGATGAGTATTGGGCCAAGCGTTGGCACGATATCTACCTCGGTAGCGAAGAGGATTTAGTCTCGGTGAAGACGTTAAACCTATCGCCACAAACGCGGATCAGCGATGACAGCCATTATGGTTTCCATTATCAAGCGCCTCAGGGGGATTTCCAGCTGGCGATGCCCAAGGAATGTTGTGATTTGATCCCGCACGATACCACGGTCGAATTGCTGGCAGACTATATGGCAACCACTTTAGCCACGAAAGTGCCTTCAAGCCAGTTTACTGTGATTGCCTACGAAGGTGTGGGTAAAGGCGCCATAGTGACCAAAGGGAATTAACCCTGTCGATTTTTTAACGCCCTAATCTTTAGGGCGTTATTGTTTGAATAAGGATTTTTGAAAATATGCTAAACGCTGTACCTAAGGCTCTACCTAAGTTGTTAAAAACGTTGCCGAACATGCTATCGCGCACTTGTAAGGCGGCGTTATTGCCACTTTTGACCCTGTTTAGCTTATCGACTCAAGCACAAGTGAGTTTTGACGGTAAATTTGAACAGGGTGCGTTAATTCGTGGTAAAGCCCCAGCGGGTACGCAGGTAAGTCTTAATGGTGAGGCCGTTAAAGTGACGCCTGATGGTCATTTTGCCTTTGGTTTTGAGAGGGATGCGCAGCTGACTCAAGAATTACGTTTGATGTATCCCGATGGCTTAACTGAAGTTAAACCGTTAAATATCAAGAAGCGAGAGTACAATATTCAGAATGTTAAAGGGATCAGCAATAAGATTATGAAGCCCGATCCCGTGGCGCAGGAGCGAGCAGCAAAGGATACGGCGCAGGTCAAAGCGGCACGCGGGACTTTTAGTGAACAAACCGCGTTTTTACAATCGTTTATTTGGCCATTAACCGGCAGGATCTCGGGTGTATATGGTAGTCAGCGTATTTATAACGATGTGCCTGGCAACCCACATTTTGGTGTGGATGTGGCGGCGAAAACCGGCACTGTGGTGGTCGCACCCGCCGATGGGGTGATTAGCCTGTCGGTTCCCGATATGTTTTATTCAGGCGGGACTATGGTTATCGACCATGGCTATGGCGTGAGTTCAAGTTTTTTACACTTAAGCAAACTCTATGTGAATGCGGGCGAAACCGTTAAGCAAGGGCAAGCTGTGGCTGAAGTTGGGGCGACAGGGCGAGCGAATGGTCCGCATTTAGATTGGCGATTGAATTGGTTCCAAATGCGCCTCGATCCGACAACCATAGTGCCACCGATGGCCACTGTGTTGGCGGCGGAAAAAGCACAGAAAGTGCAAAAAGTCGCGAAGTAACTCCCGCGTCTATTTCTTATTTCCACACAGGGCACCCAATCATTGGCGCCCTGTTTTTGTGTTTGAGCGCTTATTGCAATAAAGGATGATCTGTCGGCAGATGGCGGATGATCCACAGTACCAGTTTGTGCTTCATATTCGGGCCGTCTTCTTTATCTTTTGCTAAGGGTTGGATCAGATTATCGGTCACTAAAAGTCGATAAATACATTCCACTTTATCCTTGGGCGACACACCCTTGTCAAAGTCATCAAAACCGCGTTTTTTGGCGTAGCCGATCCCAATTTCGAGGGCGAGTTTGAGTAGCTGTGCCTCGTGCTTATGTGGCTTCATGTGCTGCATCCTTATGGGTATCACGGCAATGCGCATCGGCGACTTCCGTGGTCGATAACACAAAATCGAGAAAACCTAATCACTAACCAAAGTGTTAATAGCTTGAATCTAGGCTATTTCAACCGTTATTGCTGCTGATTTTTTCGCAAACTGCCTGTTTAATGCAATCCATTATAAGTCATTGGAATTGCTGTCACATTCCTAATGTCAACGGTTTGCGCCTCGATTGATCTTATATCTCCGCCTGTTCGCTGGCGATAACTGCTTTAATGCTGTGCGGGTGGATTTTGATACAGACATCGGCTCGTTTAAAGGCGATGGTGGGGTTAGCTAAGCGTTCTTTATCGCCCTTAGGCGAGCTAAATTTCACTTTTATTGGCGCTTCGGTTAAGGATACCGAATGCCCTTGGAGTAATGGCACAAGTGAGGGGCTCAAATGAGTCAGTTCTTGGCTTAGACTGTCGCAGTCCTGTGCAGTGGATGGCAATACCAGCTCGATATGCTCCCAGCCTTCTTGAGGATAAACGGTATCGCCAGGATAGGGGAGTTCGACACAGTCGATGCTAAAGTTGCCGAGTCTTAAGGGCTTATCCAGTTCAATGATCAGGATTGTGCGACCATTAATTTGATTATCCGAGATGATCCGCCCGCGGGCACTTAAGGCTTGCTTGAGTGCATCGGCAGCGGCGATACTGTTCACCCTCAGGGCGACATGATCGCAATGCAATGCTTTATCTGCTAAGCCCAATTGGTCTAGAAACGCCAATATCTTCGCCTCAAATTCAGGCCATGTCTGTTCTAATGCTTTGAAGCTCAATACATTAGCTTCTGTGTTTGCTGTTGACATCAAAAATCCTTAAAGCAGGTAACACAAATAAAAACGCCCATTTAACTGGGCGTATTCTGTGATGGCTTAGGGCCAAATCTCGATGGGTGTACCTTCATCAACGGCTTTCCACACTTCGTCCATCTCGGCGTTAGTAATGGCGATACAACCATCGGTCCAGTTGTATTGCTGTGCTTGCTCAGGAGGGAGAGGCGAGCGTGGGTTCTGGCCATGGATCATGATCATGCCACCGGGTCTGATCCCTAGCGCCTTGGCTCTTAACTTATCTTCTTCATTCGGATAAGAAATATGGATGGACTTATAATAGGCGCTATCGGACTTTTTATAGTCCAGAATATAACGGCCCTGCGGTGTACGTTGGTCTCCTTCAGTCAACTTATGGCCTGTCGGCAAGTCACCCATAGCAATGCGGTATTGTTTCAGGACTTTGCCATCCCTTAATAAGGCCATATTGGATTCAGACTTAGTGATTACCACTAAATCGACTTTGCCAATACTCGATGAGGCGAGCACTTGGGGAGAAATCAGTGCGGCGAGAGTTAATGCCACAGTAATGGATTTGGAAAGTAGTGGTACGCGCATGTCTTCCTCTAAAATGACGCTGTTAACGCTTTTTTTGCGCATCATACCGCAAATTTTTGCCAATGTGAGTAGATAATTTTGAGCGAGTAGCAATTGCATGGCAGACTTTGGAAATTAGGAGCAGATAACGCTATTTACCGCAAGGATGTTTTCCCCAATGTCAAACCATTCGCTTGAAAAACTGGACACTGAAAGCCCATTTAAACGTAAGTTACGCATCATTATTTTTGGTACCGATACACCCGCAGGCCGTTATTTTGATCTTGGTCTGATCATTTGTATTGTACTGAGTGTGGCGTTGGTGTTTCTTGATACAGTGGAAGCGTTTCATCGGGATTATGGACACATTATTCGGGTGTTAGAGTGGGTGTTTACGCTGATTTTTACCGTTGAATACGGTTTGAGGCTTTATTGCGCGACCCATCCTGTACTGTATGCCCGCAGTTTTTATGGGTTAGTGGATTTATTATCGGTACTGCCTAGTTATCTAGCGCTCTTTATTCCTGGAGCTAATTTCACCTTAGTGATTCGTGTGCTGCGACTTTTTCGGATTTTTAGGGTGCTTAAATTACTGCGCTACTTAAGCGAGGGTAATTTGCTGCTTAAGGCGATGATGCAATCTAGCCGTAAAGTGTTCCTATTTTTCTTTTCGGTGAGTTTAATCATCATGGTATTAAGTGCCGTGATGTATGTCGTTGAGGGGCCTGAGAATGGCTTTAGCTCTATTCCTAAGTCAGTATATTGGACTATTGTGACCATCACGACGGTAGGATACGGAGATATCACGCCGAAAACCGAACTAGGCCAAGCGATTGCCGCATTTACCATGTTGCTGGGTTACTCCATTATTGCGATCCCTACGGGCATTTTAACCGCTGAAATTTCCCAAGAAGCGGGACGGCATAGGGATCTGCGTACTTGTAATCAATGCCATAAAATGGGTCATGATTTAGATGCAACCTACTGTAATCGCTGTGGTTGTGAGCTTGATAAGCTCGAGATACCTCAAGGGAAGGGGGATAAATAGCATAAGGCGTTTATCAGCTCATCCCTTAGAGCACTCAATGTCTCTGAGGGATGAAATGCTTTTATTCACTGGCGATGCTGTTTAGCATGCCACTTTTTACTTCTTACGGTTTCTCTTGGCGCTGCTCAAGGCTTGAAACAAAACGCAACTGCATCCCTAGGGACGCCATTTGTTTCTGTTCCCGCTGCAAATCCTTCATAAACAGGCTAATTTTACGTTTATGGCTGGGTAGCACTAGCATGAGGCCATCTGGAATCACTTGGATTTTCTCAAGCACTAGGGCTTTGGCAATTCGGCCTAAATGCACTAACACCGCCAAGCGCAGTAGACAGGCGAGACGAATGAGGGTGAGTTTGTGGCTAAGCTCTAATTCGGCCAGTAGCAATTGATTGGGTTTCTTACGGTGGTTTGCGATCAGTCTGGCTAAATCCTGTTGCAGCGCCTCACTAAAACCCGGTAAATCACTGTTACTAATGATATAAGCACCGTGTTTATGTAATGCCTTGGAGTTGATGTGTAACCCAATTTCATGCAGGGTCGCAGCGTAGGATAGTAAGCGTGCATGGGGTCTTAATCCCCATTCATCGGCGACTTGCTCAAACAGCGCCATGGCGGTGTCACGCACTTTAGCCGCATGGGGCATATCCACATGGTAAAGCTGGGCAATACTGTCAACGGTGCGGTGGCGAATGTCTTGATATTGACCGATTTTGGCTAATTCGTAGAGCACGCCTTCGCGCAGGGCGCCTGGACTAAACTCCAATTGCTCAATGGGTAAACGTCTAAAAAAGCTGATTAAAATCGCAAGGCCAGCAGGCACTAGCGGCGTGCGTTTATCATCGACATTGGCAAAGTGCACTTGGCTGATGTGTCCGCACTTAATCAGTTTCAGCTTTAATTGTTTGAGGCGGGCGAGGGTGACGATTTCATCACCATGTTCTTCTTGGATTGCTTCGCAAATAGCTTTTACGGTGCCAGAGCTGCCGAGCACTAAGTCCCAATCGCCACTGAAATATTCCTTCGACAGTGAAGCAAATTGTTTGTCGGCAGCGCTTTGCGCCCCGCGAAACGACGCTGGAGTAATTTGGCCATCGATAAAAAAGCGTTCATTAAAACTCACGCAGCCACAGCGTAGGCTCGATAAATGGGTAGGGGTATTTTTTTGCCCGAGCACTACTTCGGTAGAGCCGCCACCGATATCGATAACGATATTACGTTTCCCAAGTACTTGGCTTTGGGCAATGCCGTTATAAATGAGCCGTGCTTCTTCATGGCCAGAAATCACCTCCACTGGATAGGGCATAATACGCAGCGCTGCCTCAATAAACTGCTCACGGTTTTTAGCTACTCTTAAGGTGTGGGTGGCGACTAAGCGTACCTGCGCTTGGTCGAGGTTTGAAAAACGCTGATTAAAGTCCCGTAGGCAATTTAGGCCGCGTTCGATAGCATCAGCACTGAGAATATTTTGCGCATTGAGGCCTGTCGCTAACTGAACTTGCTGTTTTTCTTTGTGTAATATCTGCAAACTGCCGTCTTGCTCTCGGGCGATAACCAAGTGAAAACTGTTTGAGCCCATGTCGATGGCGACAAAGTGTCGCGGCTGTGAATGTGTGGCAACCAATCGGATTATCCTTAGGCAATCGAGACTAAAATAAAGCCAGCGTTAGCTGGCTTTGGCCTGTAATGCGGGATCGAGAGTCAGTGCTTGTGCTTGCTCTGCTTCAAGCTTTGCAGCTTCCCGTTGGGCGTTTAATTCTTGCTGTAACCGCCTTTCATAATTAATCAGATATTGATAAATGGCAATTTGAGAACGCACTTTACGTTTATTACCGCGATTACGATAAGGATTACTCTGTTCCTTATTGATAATGCGAGCCTTAGTATTATCGTTGAATTGTAACGATAAAATATCCATCACCATTTGTTTTAGACGCGGATCATAGATTGGTACGCTCACTTCAACACGGTTATCAATATTGCGGCTCATCCAATCGGCGGAGCAAATAAACAACTTATTTTCGCCACCCGCGTGAAATAGCATCACCCGAGAGTGCTCCAAAAAGCGGTCGACAATACTGTAAACTTCGATGTTATCGCTGATCCCCGGAATTTGCGGTATCAGCGAGCAAATTCCGCGGATCAATAATTTGACTTTGACGCCCGCAGCTGATGCTTCATAGAGCTTTTGTACTAGAGACTCATCGAGTAAGTTATTCAATTTTAAAGTAATCGCCGCCTTAATATGGCTTTGGGCGTTAACAATCTCTTTATCAATCAAATGGGTGAGCTTTTGTCGCGCATCATAGGGTGACACAATCAAATGCTGGAAGTTATCACGGCGGTAGGGATGTTCAATTAAGTCGAACACTTGCTCCACTTCGCGGGCGATTTCCTGATTGGCGGTAAAGAGGGACAAATCGGTATAGACCCGTGCCGTGCCTTCGTTAAAGTTGCCTGAGCCGACATGGCAGTAAAGCTTCATTTCGCCTTGCTCTTCACGGCCAATTAAGCACAACTTAGAGTGTACTTTTAAGCTGGTGATCCCATGGTGGACCTTTACGCCGGCTTCGGCGAGTACTCGCGTCCATTCAATGTTGGATTGCTCGTCAAATCTAGCCCGTAGTTCTATTACCGCAGTGACTTGTTTACCATTTTTGACTGCATCGATAAGTGACTGCATCACATGGGATTTTTTCGCTACCCTGTACAGATTGATGCGAATAAACCGTACCGCAGGATCGTAGGCGGCTTGACGTACCATTTCCGTAAAGTGGGAGAACTTATGGTACGGATAATTAAGCATAATATCGCCCATTTTGATCGCATCGAAACTGTTGGCACTGCGGCCAAAGCCCGAGCTATTGAGCGCGGGCAGTTTCTCGTTTTCGAGGTAATCACGGCTGGGGTTGGGGAAGCCAATAAAGTCTTTGAAACTGTGGTAACGCCCGCCTGGGATCAAACATTCAGTAGAGCTGATATTTAAATTTTCCTTCAGCATTTCAAGCATATGTTCGGGCATTTCTTTGTCGTATACCAAACGCACAGGTTCAGCCGTCAGGCGCTTTTTCAGACCCTTGGTCATTTTTTCTAGCTGAGTTTGTTCTAGCTCATCGGTAATATCAAAATCCGCATCGCGGGTGAGCTTCATCGAATAAACTTCAATCGCATCGTATTCAAAAAACGGTCCAAACAACTCATCCACACAGTGGCGGATAATATTATCCAGCAGGATCAGGTATTTTTTGGCTTTAGATTTTTCAGCAGGTAACTCGATAAAACGCGGGACATTTTTGGTGGGTACCTCTACGAGAGCATATTGTCTGCGCAACTTAGTGTATAAGCATACGCAAAGGTAAGTTGCATCATCGTTGATATGTTTTACGAGGTCGCGATTGTTATTGACGATAAGCGGCGCGATATGACGTTTAAAATGATCGCGAAAATGCTTTTTAAGCCAGTTACTATGGAAGTCGCTTAATTGTTTTTCATTAATTAACAATATATTACGGCGAACTAATTCGCGCATCAGCTCGGCATAGATACTGTCGAAACGCTCCTGCAGTGCCATCACTTTGGATTGAATTTTTGCCATTAAGTGACGACTATTACTACGCCCTTCCTGCAGGGAAGACAGTAATATAGAGCGCCTAACTGCTGCGACCCGCACCCGGAAAAACTCGTCCATATTATTGGAGAATATACCCAAAAAGCGCACGCGCTCAACAATCGGCACATTGGGGTCGCAGGCCTCTTGCAGCACTCGCTCATTAAATGACAACCAAGAGAGTTCTTTATCAATCGACAGTTTATCGGTATTCGGGGACACTGCACAGCTCCTTTAAGCAAGCGTCATGGCGCAGTATACAATAGCATTCATACATCGGAGTGCAATCAGATTTACTGCTACAAATGAAGGGATTTAAAGGCAAATTCCCCTTCGGGCGAAAGTCATAAGTCCATAAAGATACGAACGGAATATGTCAGATTGATGACCATTGTGACAAAAATGTGACTTTAACTTAACGTTGGCTAGTCACGAGTTTACAAGGTAAAGGGTAGGATATGCACTAGGCTTTCTTTGGGATTGAGGCAAACTGTGTTAACGTGCTCGGCTTTTTATTGTGGTATGACTTAGAGGTAAGCGGATGTTTGTTGGATTTGATTATGGCAGTGCCAACTGTGCCGTTGGGATCATGCAGGGAGATGAAGTATCACTCTTACCAATATCCACCGATTCAACTTATTTACCGTCAACGCTATATGCGATGGACCGAGAGTTAATTGCCGAAGCCGTTTATCGCGCTCTTCCCACAGAATTAAAAGCCGATTATGCCCAAAAGCGCGCCGCGCAATTAAGCCGCGCCCGTATGGTACGTCATGAATTAGATCTCGATGCCGAGACGCCAGCGGTGTTTGTGGGTGAGCAGGCCGTGGCCGCGTATCTTGAAATGCCCGAAGAAGGTTTTTATGTCCGTTCGCCAAAATCCTTTTTAGGTGCAACTGGCCTTAGACCCGAGCAAGTTGCCCTGTTTGAAGACATAGTCACTTTAATGATGCAGCATATTAAAATGCGCGCCGAAGCCGTACTCGCCGAAAAGGGCGTAACATCCGCAGGCGAAGCCAGCATTACCCATGCAGTGATTGGTCGCCCAGTGAACTTTCAGGGCATTGGTGGTGAAGAGAGTAACCGCCAAGCCGAGACTATTTTAACCTTAGCGGCGAAACGGGCGGGGTTTGTCGATGTGGCATTTCTGTTTGAGCCGCTTGCCGCGGGTATGGACTATGAAGCCAGCCTCAAATCCGATCAAACCGTACTGGTAGTCGACGTCGGTGGCGGTACCACC
The DNA here is from genome assembly GCF_022557375.1 of Shewanella sp. MM_2022_3. Lineage (NCBI taxonomy): Bacteria > Pseudomonadati > Pseudomonadota > Gammaproteobacteria > Alteromonadales > Shewanellaceae > Shewanella > Shewanella sp. MM_2022_3. Next base: position 29,333 of record NZ_JAKZGV010000035.1, on the reverse strand, counting down.
GACTGTTCTGTAGTTAAAATGGGGCCTAAGCATCAGTCGAATTTCGATCGCAGTGCCGATTGTCTTGGCCACAGCGGCCAGCGTATTGGTGGTAACGATCTGGATATCGCATTGGCGATGAATGCCTTTATGCCGCACTTTGGTTTAGGTTCGCTGATGAGTAATGGTAAACCTATGCCGAGTAATCCCTTTTGGAATGCGGTTGCCGTTAACGATATCAGTGCCCAGCGTGAGTTTGCCACCTTAAGCACTCGCAAGTTGATAGATGAACTGATCAAAGAAGCTGAGCAGCCACATTTATTAAAAAGATTGCTCAAAGTGCAGCAACAACAGTTAAGCTACCAAATTGTACGTTTAGCCGAGCGGGCTAAAATAGCCTTGTCTGAGGTTCAAACAACTGAAAGTCCACTGGAATTTATTGAAGCCAAGCTCAATGTTGAAGTGAGTCGCGATTGTTTTGAAAATGCCATTGAACCGTCATTGACTAAGATAGAAGCCTTAATGCACCAAGCACTGACTCAGGCAGCCAAGAGTCTTGCTGGCAATGGATTAGCACCTGAAGAACTGGCTGTCGAGGCTGGAACCTATGAGTGCCAACCCGATGTGATTTATGTGACGGGCGGTACCGCACGAAGCCCAGCAATTTACGCTAAAATCACTAGCCTTTATCCCGATACGCCTGTGGTGGTTGGGGATCACTTTGGTTCGGTGACGGCTGGTTTAACGCGTTGGGCACAAAAGTGTTTTGCTCAATAGGATGATGAATAAGGATAAACAGATGAAGAAAGTTAATCAGGCTTTAATGTCTTTGCTGGCCGTGACGTTGGCGGGGACACTGCTCACGGGCTGCGGCGATGACGTAGGTAAAGTGAGCCTCGGTTTATTTACCACGAAAGACGTGATTATCGATGCCAAGCATGACCCGAAAATCCCCGGCGTGACCTGCCATATTAGCCGTATCGAAGCGAATCTTGATTTTGCCGATCCCTCCGATATGGGCATTAGCTGCCGTCAAACGGGGCCGATTTCCGCCGCCGATATCGCCAAAATCGATAAGAGCAAACACGGCGAAGTGGTGTTTACCGAATCCTTAAGCATCTTATTTAAAACTTTAAAAGTGCGCCGAATTTACGATGCGCCCAATCAAACGCTGTTGTATTTGTCTTATTCAACCAAAGAGACTAATGGCAGCCACAAGCATGCCTTATCGACCGTGCCTTTATACGGCTCTCAGGCGTGGGTTGACCCCGCAATAAGTGCGGCGCAGCCAAACAGTAAAAGTGGGTAAAGCCGAAGTCAAAATAAGGTGGGGTTAAACGAAGGCGGGGCAAAATGAAGGCGAGATAATTCCCGCCTTCATTGTTTAACATATAAGTTGTTTAAGCCTTATTTGGCCTTGGCAGCAAATACGGCATTAAAGCGCTCGAAGCCCGCACTGAGATCGGCAATTAAATCATCGGGATCTTCTAGGCCAATATGCACACGGATCAATGGTTTGCTTGCATCCCATTGAGTGGCGCTACGGATTTTTTCAATTCCGAAAATCCCTAGGATCAGACTCTCATAACCGCCCCAAGAAAAACCCATTTTAAAATGTTGCATATTTTCAACGAGCGCGGTCACCGCCTCCTGATCCCCTTGCTTTAATACAAAGGAAAACAAACCATTTGATGCGCTAAAGTCGCGTTTAAAGAACGCATGTCCTGGGCAGGTATCAAAGGCGGGGTGACGTAAATGGTCAACCTCGGGGCGAGTTTTCAACCAGTTAGCCACTTTAAGGGCATTTTTTTCATGCTGCGCCATGCGCACGCCTAGGGTGCGTAATCCGCGTGTGGCGAGATACACATCATCTGGGGAAGTGGTTTGTCCCAATAAATAACTGCGCTCACGCAGCTGCGGCCAGTGTTTCTCGTTGGCTGTCGCGGTGCCAATCATCACATCAGAGTGACCGACGATATATTTGGTCGCGGCTTGAATCGACACATCGACACCCATCTCGAAGGGCTTGCTATTGATTGGCGAGGCCCAAGTGTTGTCGAGAATAGTCACTAATCCATATTCATGGGCGATACGGCATAGGGTCGGGACGTCCTGTACTTCCATGGTGATGGAGCCAGGAGACTCTAAAAACAGCACCTTAGTGTTGGGGCGGATAAGCGCGCGAATACCTTCACCAATCAGGGGATCGTAATAGGTAGTCTCAATATTAAAGCCCGCCAGAATATGGCTGCAAAGATCGCGGGTCGGCTCATAAACACTGTCGACCATCAGCAGGTGATCGCCCGCCTGTAAAAACGATAATAAAGCAGCACTAATCGCTGCTGCACCCGAGGGATACAGCGCCGTACCTACGCCACCTTCGAGCTCACTGATCGCCGCCTGAAACGCAAAATGGGTCGGGGTGCCGCGGCGGCCGTAAAACATTTCGCCATTGGTTTTGTTTTTGGCGGCGTGACGCATATCTTCCATGGTGTCGAAGACGATAGTGGATGCGCGAAATACGGGCGGGTTAATCACACCCTTGGTCCATTTTTTATCTCGACCGACGCTGACGATTTGGGTGGCTAGCTGATGTTTATCTGTCATAGGGCTTACCTTGGCGAGTCAGTTTTTATGTTGTTATCCATTGTGATGGCCGTCATCTTAGCATCTGCCCGTGAAAATGGCAGGAGGCAAACAGATGAGTTTGCCTCAAGTTGTAAGTCTTTGTATTAGCTAAGCGGCAGGGTAACCAGAATATCGACCCCATCGTTTTCACTGCGGTTGCGGGCCAAAATTTTCCCTTGGTGGAATTCGGTCACAAGCCGCGCAATATATAAACCTAAGCCGAGGTGAGGTTTATCTTGGGCTTGATTGACCCGCACCGAGACCATGGAATCGAAGATCTGCTCCGACATGTCGATTGGCAACTGCGGCCCTAAGTTACTGATAAGCAATGTGGCTTGTTTGCCAACTTGGGTGAGAGTCACTTCAATCGCACTGCCTTGATGGCAAAATTCGATGGCATTGGCGATAAGTTTATCCATCAATTGGGCGATATATTCGGGCACGCCCTGCATCATCAACGGCTGCTCAGGCACTTTGACGCTAAATTGCTGCTCAGGGTAGGTCATTTGATAGCCTTGCATACAGCCGCTCACCACTTGGGATAGCGGGAACTTAGTCACATCGGCCTGAGTGAGGCTCTGCTCGAGGCGCGTTGCCTCACTCATATTGTTCAAAATCATGCTTAAACGGCTTACCCCTTCTTGGGCGCGGTCGACATATTTTTGGGTATCTTTATCTAAGGTTTGCAGATTTAAGTGCTCTAAAGAGGAGCGCACCACTGCCACCGGCGTGCGTAGTTCATGGGACAGGCGTGACGACATATTCTCCAAATAATGGGTGTATTGGCCCAAACGGCCGACAATGCTGGCAAAACTGCGGGATAAGTCGCCAATCTCGTCCCGCGCCTTAGAGGGTTTTAAATGGTTCCGCACCCGGCCTTGGCTGTCGATGGCATTCTCGGCTTCATCGCGCAGTTTGCGGATACGATTCGAAATACTTGAGGCGAAGAAAAACAGCGCTAAGGTGCCCATACTCATAATGGTCAGGATCACGTTAAACAGTTTTTCCAGCGCGCGGTTACGCAGGGTGCGAATACCGTGGGTGGTTTCTTCGGCCACCACTGCGCCCATCACATTGTTATCAATCCAAATCGGGCTGGCGGCCGCCAGCACCACTGCTTTATTGTCCGGCGTCAGTCGCCACGTTGAGCTTTGTTGTCCCGCAAGTGCCTTTTGAATATGGCTACCGTCTAGCTCGGTCGAGTCCTGTAGGGAATCGATAAAATCCTTCGGCGGTTTAGTGAGGATTTTATAGTAGAGTGGGTGTAGGTAGTCGCGCTGAAACCGCTGCCATAGTGAGTTGCTATTTTCATCATCGAGGGTGCGCGTCCACACACTGTTACTGTCACGGATATCGCCAGACTTCGCGAGCACACGGCCGTGTTTATCGACCACCCAAATCCGCGAGCTATAGTGGCTCATCCCTTTGATAATATTCTCAATTTCGGGTGATGGCACTAAGACTGTACCGAGTTTGTCGACGGTATCTAAGGCGGAGGTGCCGACAACGGCTGTGATATCGCGGTATTTGCTGTCATTCACATCGGCAATGGCAAACCCCAGTTTGCTGCCCACCATGTCTAAGGGAATACGCAGTTCGATATTGTAGCCCACATCCGTGGTCGCCCATTGCCCTTGAATACGCACCTCGGGTGTCACTGGCACGGTTTGTTTAGGATTGGCGGGCAGCTCGAAGGCACTGATCCAACCGGGCTGGGTCGTAGCCACGATATAACGCTTAAATTTATTGTCGGGAGCAAGGGTCGCAATCGACAGGTGATCGTTCCTATCGACACTTAAGGCATTTTTGCCACGAAACACCACATTGGGATCGACCACCTGAAAAAAGGCATACAGATAACCATCGTACTGACCCACCATATGGGTAAAACTTAAGGTGAGCGGCGCGCTGGGATCGGCACGCATGATGAGATTCGCCTCGCCGTATTGGATAAATCTGTGCTGATATTCCTGCCATTCATTGAGTTTGCCATCGAGTAGAATGGCGCCAGCTAGGGGGTAAGCATAGAGATCGCGGCTCTTTTCAACCTGTTTTAAAAAGCTGGCTTGACCATCGAACAGTTTCGGCCGCTCGTGCAGGGCGGTCGCTAAGGCTTGGGTGGTGCCCTCTAAGGTGCGTTCCTGACCGTGGCGCAGGTATTTTTCCATCTCCCACACATATTGGTACCCCAGCCAAGGTAGGCAGAGTAAAAACAGGCTAAGGCCAATGACTTTAGTGCGAAGACCGAAGGGAAAACGTGTCATAGAATGCTGGCTAATCTGCTATTGGGCATGGTTTAGGCTAGGCTGTCCCAGCGATAGCCCATGCCGTAAACGGTATCGATACAATCAAATTCGGGCGCGGCAGCCATAAACTTCTTACGGATGCGCTTCACATGGGAGGTGATAGTGCTGTCATCGACAAAAATCTTCGCCTCCTGCATCAGCTCATGGCGGCTTCGGACATGCCCCGGGTGTTTGGCAAGGGCGTGCACCATCCAAAACTCGGTTACTGTGAGTTCTATCGGGATCTGATTCCAAGAAACCAGCATTCGATTAGCATCGATGGTGAGCGGTCCGCGCTCCAGTAAATTCTCCTGTGGTGTTTGGCTGGTGGCTAACTCAGAGCGACGAAACAGCGCGGCTAAACGAGCGGTCAAATGGGGGAAGCTCACTTCTTTGCTCAGGTAATCATCGGCGCCTAAACGCAGGCCGCACACAGTATCAAAATCGCTATCCCGCGCGGTTAAGAAGATGATCGGCAGAGTGTTTGACATGGCGCGTAGGGACTGACACAGCATAAAACCGCCGTCAATCTCATTGCCAAGGCCAATATCGATAATGGCTAAATCCGGCAGACGGGTATTAAACGCCAACATGGCCGATGGCCTGTCGGCATAGGTTTGCACACTGTAACCGTGTTGCTGCAACACATCCTTGTAATTTTCGCGAATGGCCGCTTCATCTTCCACAATGGCGATACGTTTCATTTAGCCATCTTCCTATTGACTGCTGGGGATAAGTTTTCGTGACTATACAGGAATTTATTTCTGAGAAAAGCTCCCGAATGCAATTGCCATTTTGTTGCCACAATTGATAGTCGCATTGCCATTTTCCATCCCCGCTTATGCCATGGCACTTGTGTTTAATACGCTCATTCCGTTTTACCCGACGCGCTAATGACTTAGGCGGGTAAACGCAGCACAAATCAAAAGGAATGAGATGATGAAAAAGACGCTGATTAATATGTTGATCCTAAGTGTGTTCGCCGCGCCCATCGCCAATGTATCGGCAAAGGTGTCGCTTCAAAATCAACCTCTGCTCATAGAGCCACAGATAGAGCTAATGATTGAGCAAGAGGAGGATGACGGCGAAGCGCTGATAGGTCTTGGCGGCGGAGCGCTACTTGGCGCCCTAGTGGGTGGCCCCGTTGGCGCCATTATCGGCGGATTTACCGGCACCTTAATCGGCCAGTCGGTATCTGATACCGACATGGTTAAAACTCAGCAACAACATATTGCCTTGCAGCGTCAACAATTGACGAGCTTATCGGCCAAACAACAGGCTAGCGAGCAACGCGCCGCCGAATACGCCTTAACCCAAAAGCAACTCGATGAACTGCTCGCCGAGCAACAACAACTGTTTAGTGAATTGGCGCTGGGTATGAATGTGCAGTTTCGTACTGGCTCTGCGGAGCTTGAAAGCCATTTTTTGCCCCAATTAGACAATGTCGCCAAGGTGATGAAGCGCTTGAGCGAGTCCAATCTCGAGCTGAAAGGTTATGCCGACCGCCGCGGTGATCTGGCCTACAACCAAGCGCTCTCGGAGCAACGTTTGTTAGAAGTGCGGGGCTACTTGATTAAACAAGGCGTAGCCCCCGAGCGGATCACCACCCAAGCCTTCGGCGCCGGAATGCCACTCAATGATCAGCAAGACAGTGAATCCGATGTGTTCGATCGCCGAGTCACTCTGACCATGCAGCCTAACCAAGGGCTGATGGCGAGCCGCGTGACCGAATAATTCAACAATATCAATCGTATTCAATCAAGATCAGGAGCCTTTGTGATGATCACAGGGAAAAGGGTAAAAGAAGTTTGTCAAACACTGGCGATGCTAATGATCGGCGCCTCCATCTGTTGGGGGCTCCCCTTTGCGGTGTTAGCTTCACCAAACAGTGTGGGCACATTATCGGCACCACAAAATATTGCGGCGACCTTCGAAGAACACACGGCGAGCACATTGCCAGCTTTTAGTTTCGATGATGTCACCCAAGGGATGTTGGTGTATCAAACCGCCAGCGGCCGTTTAATGCCATCTTTACCCGTGGACACGCAAGTGTCGATGCAGGTCTCGGGGTTAACCAATAGGGTGAGCGTAAAGCAGGTTTTCAGTAATCAAACGGGATTTGTCCTCAATGGCCGCTATCTGTTCCCTTTACCCAATGAGGCGGCAGTAGACTCACTGCGTTTACACATTGGTGAGCGGATCATCGAAGGTCAAATTCACCTAAAAGAGCAAGCAAAACAGATTTTTGAACAGGCCAAAGCCGAAGGGAAACGCGCCAGTCTAGTCAGTCAAGAACGGCCCAATATGTTCACGACCGAAGTCGCTAACCTTGCTCCCGCTGAAAAGTTGGTGGTCGAAATCAGCTATCAAGAAACCATTCATTATGAAGATGGTCTCTTTAGCCTACGTTTTCCGCTGGTGGTGGCGCCGCGCTATATTTCAGGCCTAACACTCGGTGGGAACCAGAGTGAGCGTGTAACCAGCAGCCAAGTCTTCGATGCCGACCGGATTATCGCCCCGAACCGCGATGCCAATAGTGAGGCGGATCCCGTGCTCAAGGCCGATATTAAGGTCAAGCTTGGTGACGACGTGGAAAAATCAGCCGTGGTGAGTCCGTATCATCCCATTACGATAGCGGAAAAACAGGGCCAACTGACGGCGGCCTTAGCTAATCGCGTGCCCGCCAATCGTGACTTTGTGCTGCAATGGCGTCTTAAGCAGGGCACGAGTCCCGTGGCTTGGGTATTCAACCAAGCGGGCAAAACCCATACGACGCAGGACGACAATGCGAGTGCGGATACAGGTCCAACTGGTAATAGTAGCAATACAGATAACTACAGCTTAGTGATGGTTCTGCCGCCCAAAGTCGAGGCCAGTGAACGAGTTAACTTGCCCCGTGAGCTTATTTTAGTGATTGATACTTCGGGGTCGATGGCGGGAGATTCCATCATTCAGGCGAAAAATGCCCTGCGTTATGCGCTGCGCGGTTTAAGGCCACAGGACAGTTTTAACATTATCGAATTTAACTCCGATGTGTCTTTATTATCGTCCACACCGCTGCCCGCGACAGCGACTAATCTGGACAAGGCGCGTCAGTTTGTGAATCGTTTGCAGGCCGATGGTGGCACCGAAATGGCGCTGGCTTTAAATGCCGCGCTGCCAAGGCAGGCGTTTAACAAAGCTTCGGCTGAGGATAAGTCGCTAAGACAAGTGATCTTTATGACCGATGGCTCCGTCGGCAATGAATCGGCGCTATTTGAGTTAATCCGCAATCAAATCGGCGACAACCGTCTTTTCACCGTCGGTATTGGCTCGGCGCCGAACTCGCATTTTATGCAGCGTGCGGCTGAACTTGGGCGCGGCACTTTTACTTACATTGGTGATGTGGATGAAGTGGAGCAAAAGATTAGCCAATTACTGGGCAAAATCCAGTATCCGGTACTCACCGATTTACAGGTGCGCTTTGACGATGGATCTGTACCTGACTACTGGCCAGCGCCAATCCCCGATCTTTACCGCGGTGAACCGGTGTTGATTAGCCTAAAGCGCCATCCTCGTGAGCCTCAGGAACTGGTGATCTCCGGTCGTCAGGGCCATAAAAATTGGCAGCAGTCGTTATCTTTACAAACCAATGGCGCAAGCCATTCTGCAACTGATGTAGCGCAGCCAGCAGCCGGGCTCGATTTACTCTGGGCGCGCAAACAGATTGCGGCGTTAGAGCTGAGTAAAAACGGCGCTAACGATGACAAGGTCAAAGAGCAGGTCACGGCGCTGTCGCTGAACTATCACTTAGTCAGCCCTTATACCAGTTTGGTCGCGGTGGATTTAACGCCCATCACCACTAATGCGATAAGCCGCGATGCAGTGGTGCGCCAGCATTTACCCTTGGGGTGGCAGCCAATGGGCGTTTTGCCACAAACATCGACCTCGAGCCGTTTCGACATGCTCTTAGGGGGCGGCGTGTTACTACTTGCCTTGATGTTGGCGCTGTCGATTCGTCGCCAGCAGCGGCAGCAACGCGCGCTGTCATTAGCGCTGAATACTTGAGTCATGTCCATGAGTATGCGCATGACTCAACAGATACAAATAGGGTTGCTGGTGGGATTGGTATTACTTGGCATCACGTTGTTTGGAAAAGGATTCTATATGCAAGCGAAAGCACACTTTGCCCAATATTTGATTGAACAAGCCTGGGCTAAAACCTTAATCGATGGTCAATCCCATAAACCTTGGTCCTGGGCCGATACCTATCCCGTGGCTAAGCTCTCCATCGAGCAGGCTAAAAGACCGAATCACTTCGATGGTCCTGCATCCAATGACAGCTTATATGTGTTGGCGGGCGCATCTGGCCGTAATTTGGCCTTCGGGCCAGCCTTAGTACTATCGAGTGCACCCGCTGGCGCGCAAGGTAACACTGTGATTGCTGGGCACAGGGATACGCATTTTGCGATGTTAAATGGCATTAGTGTTGGACGCCGTCTGGCGCTGCAAACCGCGACGGGCAAGGAAATTGTTTATCAAGTAGTGGCGACCGAAGTAGTACACGAATCGCAAACTGAGTTAATGGCGGCAACTGACGATAATCGTTTAACGCTCATCACTTGTTATCCCTTCGATGCGCTGCAAGGCGGGGCTGAATTGCGGTTTGTAGTGCAAGCGGTGCCGATTACCTCACCGACGAATGCTCCGCAACTATTTGATCAAAGTAAAGATATGGTCGAAATTCCGCAAAAGGTAGCTTAATAATCGCTAAAGCAGGCTGAGTAGTCACTCGGCCTGCATATTGTTTGATGAGTTATCGCTACCATAGAATGAGCGTGGCATTAGCTGTTTATCGGCATGACTCGATTACGGCCTAGACGTTTGGCTTCGTAAAGCAATTTATCTGTTTTTTCAATCAGCTGTTCAACAGATTGCTTTTCTTGCCATTGGGCAACGCCAAATGATGCAGTAATATTATCGACTCGCTGGTCTTTGCGCCTATCTTTAAGGCTTAGTTTTTCAAGCCCGCGGCGCATCGCTTCGGCCAGTTGTCGCGAAATTCTCAACTGGCTCTTGGGTACTAAAATGGCAAATTCTTCACCGCCAAAGCGGTACAACTTACAGCCATCTCGACAGGCTTCCTGTAAGCGTTTCGCGACCGCTTTTAATACTTGATCGCCTAACTGGTGGCCATAGTTGTCATTGAACGCTTTAAAATGATCGATATCAACTAAGATTAGGCAGGTTCCTTCCCCTGCTTGCGCTAGCATTCCGGCGATATCGGCATCAAAGGCGCGGCGGTTTAAACAGCCTGTCAGCGCGTCATAAAGCATATCTTTTTCTGTTTTCTCAAGCTTTTGCTTCAGTGCATCAATCTCTGTCTGAGCTTTTTGCAATTGAGCGGTAAAAAACTCGGTGCTCGAGCGAATATTGTCGGATTCTTTGACCAAATTACGTACTAAATCGAGCACTTGATCAACACTGAGCGTACCTTCTTCGATACCATTCAGTTTGGCAAAGTTATTATGGATACAGGTTTGAAACTCAGTCGCATCCAGATTGGTATCCTTAATCGACTGCGATAACTCAGTGGCCATGGCCTCAAGGTTTAGCCGCATATCTCGCACATTCAGTTCTATGGGGTCTGCCACATATTGACGATATAACAGCTCACTACTCACGGGAGGGCAGGTATTGTAATGGGCGATAACCGTATCGAGCTGTGCATTTAATGCCGGATTTTGTTCACCTACGTAGGTATACCAAAGAGCGTAATTAATGGGAGTCGTGGGGATTTGATGCTTGAGCATTAAGGGAACCGCTTTTTTAAGATTTAAGGCTGCGGTTTGTAATAAATCTCGTGACATGGATTAATCCCAATAAATATAAATCGATAAACTATGTGCACCACATAGGGGTAAGTATTTTGCTCGTCAAATCCCGTTACAACTCAAGCCAAAAGCGGGTTGAATAAACCTGCCAAAAGGCAAAGGGGATATGTTAGAGTTTATCGCTAAAACTAAATAATGATAATAACTTGGGAGAAACTCTTGAAAAATTTCATCCTTACGAGTGCCTTAAGCGCCTTACTGTCCTTGCCCGCTGTTGCCGCCCAGTCGTTGAGTGACAGCATGGATTTGAACCAATATCGTACAGATGTAAAAACCTTAGCCAGTGACGCCTTTGGCGGCCGAGCGCCCTTATCCGAAGGCGAGCAACTCACCATTCAATATCTTGAGAAAGCCTTCAAAGAAATGGGGCTTAAGCCTGGATTTGGCGATAGTTACTTGCAGGCTGTGCCACTGGCGAAAATTACCGCCGATCAAAATATGCAGCTTGATATGGGAGGGCTTAAGTTTGCCAATGGCAGCGAGTTTACCGCCAGAACCCAGAGAATTAGCGATAAAGTCAACCTTAGTAATAGCGATGTGGTGTTTGTCGGTTATGGGATTAATGCGCCTGAATATGGTTGGAATGACTATCAGGGACTCGATGTAAAAGGTAAAACCGTGATAGTGCTGGTCAATGACCCTGGTTTTGCAACTCAAGATCCCAAGGTCTTTAAAGGCAATGCCATGACCTACTATGGCCGCTGGACCTACAAATACGAAGAGGCCGCGCGTCAAGGCGCTGAAGCTGTTTTTATTGTGCATGAAACTGAACCCGCAGCCTATGGCTGGGGTGTCGTGCAAAACTCTAACACAGGTACCAAGTTTACCCTCATCGATGCCAACAATAATCAAGGGCAGGTTGGTGTGATGGGTTGGGTGCAACATGATGTCGCCCAAAAGATTTTTGCTAAGGCTGGTATGGACTTTGATACCTTAAAACAACAAGCCGCTAAGCCAAACTTTAAGGCCATTCCCTTAAAGCTAAAGGCGAATGTTAGTTTAAATAATACGATTGAACGCGCCGAATCCCACAATGTGGCGGCACTATTACCTGGAAAAAGCCGCCCTGATGAGGTGGTGATGATGCATGCCCATTGGGATCATTTAGGTACAGTGATAGAAGACGATAAACCGGAAATCATTAATGGCGCGGTCGATAATGCCAGTGGTGTGGCAGGTGTGTTAGCGCTTGCGCGTTACTTTGCCAAACAAGCAAAAACGGCGCCGCTTGAGCGCTCGATTCTGTTTAGTGCCTTTACCGCCGAAGAAACAGGGCTGATCGGTGCTCAGCATTTTGCTCAGCATCCCACTGTACCGACCAAAAACATTGTCGCTTTTTTAAATATTGACGGCATGAATATGAACCAAGGGGTAGATTATATTCTGCGCTATGGTGAGGGCGTGTCTGAGCTAGAAACCTATTTGGATAAGGCCGCTAAGGCGCAGGGGCGGATGGTGAAGGGCGATCCAAGACCACAAAATGGTTTGATGTTTAGATCGGACCACTTCGCTCTGGCCCAGCAAGGCGTGCCCGGCTTGTTATTTATGAGCCTTGGGGATACGGATCCTGACTACATTGCCCATAAATACCATAAAGGAGCCGATGATTATGATCCTAACTGGACCCTCGAAGGGGTGAAGCAGGATTTAGATCTGATGGCGAGTATGTTAACCACCTTAGCCAATGGTAAAGATTGGCCGCATTGGTTAGAAGCATCGGATTTTAAGACTAAGCGTGAGCAGGATGGCCGTAAAAAGTAATTCCGATTAAGGTAAAAAGGACGCTGCTGCGTCCTTTTTTATGTTTATTCAATTAATTAACCTGAGCTCGGGATAAGCAGAGCCGCTGAATAGGCATCTTTTCGGGCGCCTCTCTGCATTGCTCTGTCTCACCATAGCGCGCTATGGCATAAGACTGAGCGCCTTGATATGCGCAAAAATCTGCGCATTCCGTTAGAAAAAAGATTTTTCTTTTCAAAAGAATCATTTATAGCATTGATTTAGTTTGTTAAATTTAGATTTTTTCGACACTGGTTATCCCGAGTTCAGGTTAACTAGAAGGTGTAGCTAACAGAAAGCATGGGGCCGATAAAACTGTAGTAAATATTGTAATCGGCAATTTGAGTCTCTTTATTTGGGGACTTTTGTGCGATATCGACGTCAACTTTGTAATAGTTATAGGCAACACTCATACGCCAATTGGGAGTAATTTGCGCATCTATGCCTAATTTAATATCAACCAACTCGCCTTTGACATCATTGAGGTTGATATAGAAATACTGGGCGTGAGTGGTTAAATCCCATCCAGAAATAAATTCGTAATTAGCATAGACGCCAAAGTCCGGCAGTGGTGCAGTGATATTCTCATCGACAATTTGCGGTATTGCCTGGCTCGCACAGACATTATTCAGTAACTCAGAGGCTTTACAGACGCCGATAATGCCTTCAAATCCTGTCTTGATAAACATTGTGTGTAAACCAAGAGACAAACCAACATCATAGTTACTGCCTTGAATTGCATCAAAACCGTAACCAACACGTAGAATATCGATATTTAAGGTGGAGCTGAGTTTTCCGCCTGCTTTAATATCGTAAATTGTATCGTTAATTTCAATTTGGAATGGTTTGGAAAGGGCTTGGGTTTCGGCTGTGCGGTGTAGTTGTTTCCAGTCGAGGTAAAGATGATGGCGTTCGTTGAAGTGATAATTTAGCTCAACAAAGGGCAAAAATTCGTTTTCGGCCAGTTGCAGATCGGACTCATAGTTTAAGGTGAAGTTACTCGCGGTATTCGGGTTAGTCACTTCCATATTGGTATCTGACTGCGAATAAAATCCCCCTAGCTCCAAGCTGAATTCGCCCGCCAGCACAGGAGTGCAAGTGAGAAGGGCGATCACTAAGGGGGTTAGACGAGTGGAAATCAACGCTACTCCAGTATTCTTCTTATTATATCCAGCGATAACATCAGACTTAAGTGCCATAAGTTATGACCATTTGGAGTGTATCAGTAAATCTTTAAATGTGAATAAAATGTTTTGAAAAGTGTGGATTTTCGTGATTTAAAACAAAAGTTGTATGGTTAATCGCTTTGGTATCGCAGGCTTGAGGGAGGGATCACAGTAATTTACATCTTGGTGATTAGGGCGTGTTGAGGTTTCTGCTGCGTTATCGTCCATTTATGTAGAATAACTACACTGTACGGACTTTGCCTTGCATAAAAGCCAGCCACATTACTGCAAAAATAACCCTGAAACGTCAACACGCCCTAGTGACGGGAATATGTCGTAAAGCCTAAAAAAACGGCCCAGTAGAGACTGAGCCGCCGATAAGAGCTTAACGAGACCGCATCAATTGTTATGCGTGTTAGCGGCCGATGTTGGCTCGCTGCTTTTCTCGTCCTTGTTAAACATGCCTAAACGGATGCGGATAAAGTGCAAAATTTGCGCAGCAATATCCACATTTAAGCACGATTCTAATCCTTCAAACCCAGGTGATGAGTTGGCTTCGCAGATTTTGTAATGGCCGTTATCGAACAATAAATCGATACCTGCCACATCTAAATCGAGAATATTGGCGGTTTGCGTCGCGAGCCATTCGATTTCAGGGGTGATTTCAAAGGGCCTCGCCGAGCCACCCGCACTGACATTAGCTTTAAAGCTATCTTCTTGCCCACGTCGCTCGTAGCAGCCTGCAACGCGTCCGCCAATAGTAAAGACTCGCAAGTCGCGGCCATGACTATTGGCAATGAACTCTTGCAAAATAATGTTGGCGTTTTTATTAGTCGCTTCGATTAGTTGCATTAAGTCATCAAACTCACGGGCTTTGTGTGATAAGAATACACCACTGCCTTGAGAGCCTGAGAGCGTTTTAATCACTACGGGAAAACCTAAATGTCGCTCAACCAGATCAATATCAACCGGGAATTTGACCAACATGGTTTTTGGTGTCGGTAAATTCTTCTCGGCCAACAATTGCTGGGAGAAGAGCTTATCTTTAACAATCTCAATGGCTTTTGAAGGATTTAAACAATAGACCCCTAAGCGTTCTAAATGGCGAATGATTGCCAACGCAAAGTAGGTGGTGCCAGAACCCATGCGCGGAATGATAAAATCCGGCAATTCAACGGGTTGTCCATTTAACAAAATACTTTTGTTATCTTCTCTCGTCACGGTGAGATCAAACTCATCCGGCGCATAAACGGCTAATTCAATATTGTCGGCCTTAGCTGCCGCCAACAGACGTTCGATTTCATACCATTCAGGTTTTAGCTGAGTCGCGGTTTCTTTATATAAAATCCAACCACGCATTTAATCGCAAACCTTCATTTTCATGCTTTGTCCTCGGGTTCAGCTTCATCCTGAACATCATCTTCAATTTCAACATCCACATCTACATCGAATGCCGCTTCTGGCTCAACCTCAGGTTTGGTTGCTGGTAAATGAACCGTACCAACCACTGCATAAAAGGGCTTACCCCGGGCGAGTTTGCGGTACTTTAACCAGATCTGCTCTAACAAGCTACTCGGAGCGATGTTTCCTTTGATGACTTCGACAAATTGTGCTTCGTCGGCGGTCACTGGGAGTGTTTTGCCTTCAGCAAGGTTTTTCATGGCATGACCATGTAATTCGAGCAGTTCGGCTTCTTTACTAGTGAAGTCGCCACTGCGCTTAAAACCTTTGGGGAAATTAGTATCGTCGTAAAAGCGTTTGTGAGATACAAAACTGGCAGCTGAGCCGTTCAGCGTCTCAGAACCCCTGTTAGCGTTTGAAAAAGACTGTTCAGACATGGCTGTTACCTTCTAGATTTTGGTATACAAAGATTTGCAAGTGGAGTATTGGCTAGTATTATTGATTTATAAATCAAAAAAATTTGCCTATGTTGGTCAAGAATTTTTATGGATACCGATTTACTAAAGACCTTTCTGGAAGTCTCTCGTACCCGCCATTTTGGTAAGGCGGCGGAAAACCTCTACCTTACCCGTAGTGCGGTAAGTTTTAGAGTTAAACAGCTTGAGAGCATTCTTGGTGTTGCCTTGTTTGAGCGCCAACGAAATAATATTCAGCCGACCCCTGCTGGGGAACGGATGTTGGGCCATGCGGAAGCGGTATTGACAGCATGGGAGCGCGCCAAGCAGGATGTTTCGCTTAGTCAGTTACAATCGACTCAATTAGCGATTGGTGCGGGTCCCAATATTTGGGATGCCTATTTACAGCGGTATTTACAGCATCTGCATGTGGGACTTCCTGGGGTTGCATTGCGGACCGAGGTTTTGCCACTCACCGTAATGACACGGCAATTGATGGACCGCACCCTTGATTTAGCGATTTCTTTTGATCCACCCAAACTTGACCAATTTGAATTAATCCAATTAGGCCAAATCAATTTGCTGCTGGTATCTAAATCCCGGGATGTGGCCGTTAATGAGGTGCAAGCTGGACAATATGTCAAAGTCGATTGGGGGACGGCCTTTAATATTATTCATGCGCAGGAATATGCGGCTTTACCTGTGCCAACTTTACATACCAGTTCGGCTCGAATCGCCTTAGATTTTATCTTAAATAACGGCGGCTGCGCATTTTTACCCGAGCATTTGGTGCAGCCTTTGCTTCAAAGAGGCGAACTGAATTTGGTCGCGGGGGCGAGTGCGATTTCACGCAGTGTGTATGTCGCCTATTGGGCTGAAAATGACAGACTAGAGCAAATTAAGCAGGCGATAAGTTTTTTAGCGGATAAGCTCGTAATTGAAGATAACTAAATTTGTTGAGTTGGATAAAAAAACGCCTTTGGGATAATTCCTAAAGGCTTTTTTTATCAGCGAATTTAATGACCTAAATCAGTGTTAATGCGCACAAAGGATTATATCAAGCGCGGTAATAACACCACGAGCCAAGTGATCCCGCAGAGCGCTAAACTCATGAACACCGCAGCAGAGGCGATATCCTTTGCTTGACCACTCAGGGGATGGATCTCACTTCCAACACGGTCAACAACTGCTTCAATAGCAGAATTTAATAGCTCTACAATTAACACGATAAACAGCGTTAAGATCAGCATTAAGCGTTCCATGGTGCTGATATCGACCAATAGGGCGATGGGGAGCATCACCACCGCAAGCATCAATTCTTGTCTAAACGCAGCTTCATGGACCCACGCCGCTTTTAAGCCCTTCATTGAAAATCCCGTCGCTCTAAAGATGCGTTTTATACCGTGGTTATTTGCTGGTTTCATAATTATTCCATCGACTTGGGCGGTTGTTCGTGAGCATTTTCGTTCAAACCGAATACGACTTGTCTGCCGGCTTTTGAACTAGCTTAAAAAAGAGGCCGCAGTATAGCCCGATAATTTATGTGTATAAATAGTTAACTATACAAATTGCTCGCTCTGATAGGGGGATCATATTGCGGCCGGATTAGCGGCAGTCAAGGCTAAATACTAAGCTTGCAGTGGGATGACTTACAGAGAGACAAAGGAATGACTCTGACAATTCGCGTACTTTTTTTAAGAAATGCACTTGCCAAGTGCTTTGGGCTTCTCATTGGTCTTTGCAGCTTATTTATTGCGGTTAGCTATGCAAGTCCTGCACCGAATATTCAATTAGCAACCGAATATGCACTCGACGATCATACTCAAATCAGCGCGTTTCTGGTCAGTGAAAAACTTGATGGTGTGCGTGGTTACTGGGATGGGCAACGTTTGTTTACTCGTCAGGGGAATCCCATTCTGGCCCCAAGTTGGTTTACCGCCGAGTTTCCCACTATCGCAATGGAAGGTGAGTTATGGCTCGGGCGAGGGCAGTTTGAGGCGATTTCAGGATTAATACGTCAAACATCGGCAAAGGATACGGACTGGCAAAAGGTACGCTTTATGGTATTTGATTTACCGACAACCAAGGGGAGCTTTGAAGACCGTTATCTACAAATGCAAACTCTTATCGAGGGAAAATCGGCTTATCTTCAAGTTATTGAGCAATTTAGTGTCGATAGTGTCGAGGCCCTCTATGACACTTTAAATACCTTAGTTGCCCTTGGCGCTGAAGGATTAATGTTACATCGACGCACTGCGGTATATACGCCGGGACGTAATCCTAATGTAATGAAGTTAAAGCCCTATTTAGATGCTGAAGCGACGGTGATTGGTTATGTTGCTGGCAAAGGGCAATTTGCTGGGAAAATGGGTGCCTTAAGAGTGCAAACACCAGAGGGGCGAATTTTTAGTATTGGCACAGGTTTTAACCTTGCAGAGCGTCAGCATCCCCCAGCTATCGGTACACTTATCACTTACAAGTATCTAGGATTAACGGTGAATGGCTTGCCGCGATTTGCTAGTTATTTACGGATCAGGACAGACATTGTGCCTGAGGATAAAGAAGTTAAAGAATAAGTTGCGAAATTGTTGGATATTGATAAAAATCGAACGCTATCAATAAGGGTTTTGCCGGGTATCATACTGATTATTAATAGGCAATAACACCAAGGAGTAGGTTTTGGTTGATATTCAATTTAGTGAACATTCTTTGAAGCAACGCTTGGCTAAAATCTTAACGGTCCCCAAATGGACTAAGCAGCCCATTGTCACCGCTAAAGCTTTTTTGCAAAGTTTAACCATTGCCCAGCGCTGTTATCTATTAGCATTAATTGCTTTATTGCTATTTCAGTCAGACATTTGGCTAGCCGCTATTATCACTGCGGTTGCATTAATCATTGAATTTTGGCCAAAATTTGCAATAGCGTGGCATTCATTGGCTGGAAAAGCCATTTTCCTACTCTTTTATGCCGTTATTGCCAACTTTGCCTTGGCCGCCAGTGGTAGTGTGGTTAATGAAATCACAGGTGTTTCAGCTTCACATTTGTCTTACACCCACAACTTTGCCATTTTGCTGTATTTACCCATTTGGTTCGTGTGTATTTCTATTCTCGCGTTACTGCTTCTGCAAATTGTGATCCCTTGTTATTTATTGTTCCATATCGGTTTACGGATTTTAGGGTTAGAGACCAACCAACAGGACAATAAAAAACGCTTTGTGGTAACAACGGCATTTTTACGTATGGTGTTATCTGTGGTGTTATTAATGAATCTTGTTGCCATCTCCGATGGTGAAACTTTATTGGAGAACGTTGCGAACAAAATACAAAAAAATGAAAAAGTGAGTCTTGCAAACACTGTTGTTGAAGTCAAAATAACCGAAAAAGCCCAGACTGAAGCAGAGAAAGCGGCTAATGATCTCACCATGCAATCTGCTGATGGCACTATCGAATCCTTAAGAACTTTTGGGCACACATACTACAAGGGGATCCGAGAATTAATCGCGTTATTTGCCTATAAGTTTGAGGCCGATGGCCGTAGTCGTTGTGAAAAATTAGCCAATTCTGTGGTGGTTGAGTTAAACGATTACGAAATACTGGAAATCACCGAGTCTGCTAACGAGAAATACGGTTATCATTTTGAAGTGAAAAAATGTATTTCTCCCGCCTTTGGGCAAATCGCATCACCCCCTAAATAGCACTGCCAGAGGATGCTAAGTTGTTAGAAGATAAAGCGTTAAAAGCAAAAAATATAAGACGAATTTTAATGGTCTGTATGGGGAATATTTGTCGTTCGCCCACGGCTGAGGTCGTTTGCCGTGCAAAAATTCGTGAACGTCGCCTCAATATTGAAGTTGATTCTGCTGGCACCATTGGTTATCACCAAGGAGATAAACCTGACAGTCGCGCCATAGCTGCGGGTATAAAACGCGGGTTAAGTTTCGATGGTATGCGCGCAAGACAAATTGTTGATGCCGATTTTGAGTATTTTGATCTTATTTTAGCAGCCGATAATGGTAATTTAGTGGATTTACGTAGTCGTTGTCCGCTTGAGTATCAATACAAACTTCAGCTAATGTTGTCTTACGGAAATAGTGAAATTGATGAGGTCCCCGATCCCTATTATGGCGGTACTCAAGGATTTGAATTAGTCCTCGATTTGCTCGAACAGAGTATCGATAGCTTGTTAGATCAATTAGCAGGAAAAACGAATGACACAGATTAATGATTAAGGCGGAGTAGGTACCTTAGAACCTCGATGAGTCAAAGTATCAACCCCTGCTTACCTATGCAATAGAACGTAAAATCATTGGATTAATTTCATTAAGCGTTAACTAAGCTTATTTCGGGATACTAAATCTATCTCAAACAGTTCTTACCGCTATAACCTTAAAACGTCAACATGCCCTAGTCGTCAGATAAGCTCAATCGATATTAATTGCTTAACTCTTGCGAGATTTTGACTAGACTCAAAGCTCAGGTAAGTGAGTTTGTTACAGGTAAGTTTGGGGAGATTGCTATGGATTCAATCAAAATACGCGACCATATGGACCGTCAGCCTGTGTTGCTCAGTGCAAATATGTCACTGGCTACTGCGGTTGATAAATTGTTAGATAATAACAAGATGGGTGCAGCTGTCGTGGATGACAGTGGTAATTTAGTGGGTTTTTTATCCCAGCAAGACTGCTTAGCTGTCATGTTAAAGAGCAGCTATCACTGTGACTTAACCTCAGTGGTGAAGGATTGTATGCGCACTGAAGTCCTGTATGTCGGTCCTGATGAGAGTATTTTACAACTCGCGGAGCAGATGCTGGGCGCTAAACCAAAGACCTATCCGGTGGTGGATAATGGCAAAGTCATCGGCACAATCAATCGCACCAATGTGTTGAAGGCGATGAATGTGTACATGCAGCAATGTTATCTTGCACCCGCTTAAGCCGTTATTTGGGTGGCTAATTTCCCGCGGTTTACGGTGTGTTTTGAACAATTAGCCATACCAATAAACCAGGTTCCTTGCTAGGATCGCCTTTTTCGATGCTAGCAATGGAATTTGGTTTTGAACTCTGACAAACATCCGCTATCGAGCGCTTTTCTCCAGCAATGCTTTCAAAGTGATGCCTCGCGGATCCGCCGCCGTTTATTTAAGCTCCATAAAGAAGCCGATTCTGACAAAAAAACACAAGAATTAGCCAAACTTGCTGAGCAGGCGCAAGCAGCGTTCGGGAAAGTAGAGCAGCGCCTGAAGGCTCGCCCTAAGATCAATTATCCTGACAATCTGCCCGTCAGTGGCATGCGCGAAGACATCGCCAAAGCCATCAGTGAAAACCAAGTGGTGATCATTGCGGGTGAAACCGGCTCGGGTAAAACCACTCAGTTGCCTAAAATCTGTTTAGAACTGGGCTTAGGCAGCCGTGGTTTTATTGGTCATACCCAGCCGCGGAGGTTAGCTGCGCGCAGTGTTGCGTCAAGGGTGGCTGAAGAATTACAAAGCCCGCTCGGCGAAGTCGTGGGCTTTAAGGTGCGTTTTGCCGATGCGCTTAAGAGTGAATCCTATATCAAACTGATGACCGACGGGATTTTACTGGCGGAGCTGACTTCAGATCGTTATTTAGATCAATACGATACTATCATTATCGACGAGGCGCATGAACGTAGCCTCAACATCGATTTTATCTTGGGTTACCTTAAGCAAATTCTTAAAAAACGCCCCGATCTTAAGATCATCATCACCTCGGCGACCATTGATGTTGAGCGTTTCTCTAAGCATTTCAATAATGCGCCGATTATTGAGGTGTCAGGGCGTACCTATCCGGTCGAAACCCGTTATCGCCCATTGTTACAAGATACTGAGGCCGATCTCGACCAAATTGAAGGGATTTTTGCCGCCGTTGATGAGCTGGTTGCCGAAGGCTTAGGCGATATTTTGATCTTTATGAACGGTGAGCGTGAAATTCGCGATACTGCTGAGCAGCTTAATCGGCGTAATTACCGCGATACTGAGATTTTGCCGCTCTACGCGCGCCTCTCCTACGGCGAGCAGTCCAAGGTCTTTAGTAGTCATACAGGGCGTCGTATCGTGCTTGCGACTAACGTAGCGGAAACCTCGCTGACTGTGCCGGGTATTCGTTACGTGATTGACCCAGGAACAGCGCGCATCAGCCGTTATAGCTATCGCACTAAGGTGCAGCGTTTGCCGATTGAGCCTATTTCACAGGCGAGTGCCAATCAGCGTCAAGGCCGCTGCGGCCGTGTTGGCCCAGGGATTTGTATTCGTTTATACGATGAGGCGGATTTTAATAACCGCCCAGCCTTTACCGATCCCGAAATCTTACGAACCAATTTGGCGTCGGTGATTTTGCAAATGCTCGCCATCGGGCTTGGTGATATAGCTGCTTTCCCGTTTATTGAGCCGCCCGATCCGCGCCATATTCGTGATGGCTTCTTACTGCTTGAGGAATTACAGGCGGTTAAGCAGCAGAAGGGCAATATTGTGTTAACGCCGCTTGGGCGGCAGTTATCGCAAATCCCCGTCGATCCACGTTTAGCGCGTATGGTGGTCGAAAGCCACCAACTTGGTTGCTTAAATGAGGTGTTAGTGATCGCCTCAGGGCTGTCTATTCAAGATCCCCGTGAGCGGCCCATGGATAAAAAGCAGGCGTCCGATGAAGCCCATCGCCGCTTTGCCGATCCCCAGTCTGATTTTGTCAGTTGGGTAAACTTATGGCAGCACTTAAAAGAGCAACAAAAGGAATTATCCGCCAGTCAGTTCCGTAAAAAATGTCGTGATGAATATTTAGCCTACCTGCGTGTGCGCGAATGGCAGGATTTATATACTCAGCTAAAACAAGCGGTTCACGACTTAAAATGGCGCATAAACGACACGCCTGCGAACTACGATGCGCTGCACCGTGCACTGTTATCGGGTCTGCTCAGCCATATTGGCTTTAAGGACAATAACAACGAATACTTAGGCGCACGCAATCGTAAGTTTTTTGTGTTCCCCGGCTCTCCGTTGGCTAAGAAAGGCCCGAAATGGATTATGGCGGCGGAGCTGATGGAAACCTCTAAGCTGTTTGCCCGCTGCTGCGCCAAAATTGAGCCAGAGTGGCTCGAGCCGTTAGCAGCACATCTGATTAAAAAGAATCACCTAGAGCCACATTTTGAGGCGAAACAGGGCAGTGTGATCGCCTTTGAGAATCAAGTGCTCTATGGCTTGACCGTGGTGCATCGCCGCCGCGTGCAATATGGGCCGATTAATCCTGTTGAAGCGCGGGAAATCTTTATCCGTAGCGCGCTCGCCGAAGGGCAATTACAAACCAAAGAAGCCTTCTTTATCGCTAACCAAAAGTTATTGGAAGACGTCGAAGCGCTCGAGCACAAGTCCCGCCGCCGCGATATTTTGGTCGATGAACAAGTGTTGATGGACTTTTACGAGCCGCGCATTCCCGAAGGCATCTATAACGCGCCTAAGTTCTTTAGCTGGTGGAAAGAAGCGCGCCGAGCTCAGCCCGATTTACTCGATTTTAATAAGTCGCTATTGATGCAGCGCAGTGCCGATCACATATCGGCGCTCGATTTTCCCGATACTTGGCACAAGGGCAATATTCGCCTGCAACTCAGTTATCACTTCGACCCAGCTGCGAGTGATGATGGCGTCTCTGTGCATATTCCTGTGGCGTTACTTAATCAAATCGATGATACGGATTTCGATTGGCTAGTAGCGGGGATGCGTGAGGAGAAATGCGTCGCGCTAATTAAATCCCTGCCAAAGGGGCTGCGACGTAACTTTGTGCCTGCGCCCGATTATGCCCGTGCCTGCGTGCAGGCGATGCAGCCCTTTAGCGCCAGTTTACTCGAGGCCATGTGCAAACAGCTGCTGCGTATGAGTGGCACGCGCGTCAATCCTGAAGATTTTGATGTTTCGCAGATGCCAGTGCATTTGCTGATGAACTTTAAGATTGAGGATGACAAGGGCAAGTTAGTGGCACAGGGGCGGGTGCTTGATACCTTAAAGGCCGAGTTACAGGGCGTGGTCGCGAAGGCGATTCGTCAGGTGGCGGATAAGGGGATTGAAAAGGAAGCACTCACTGAGTGGTCATTTGGCGACTTACCTAAGCAATTTGAGCAGCGTAAGGGTAACTATCAAGTGCGGGCATTCCCCGCATTGATTGACAATAAAGATTCAGTTGCCATCAAATTATTTGATGATGAATTTGAGGCGCAGGCGGCGCATCGTCAAGGTCTACGTCGCTTGTTGTTACTCAACATTCCTTCACCTGTAAAACACCTGCAACAGGCACTACCCAACAAGGCCAAATTGGCGATGTATTTCAATCCATTTGGCCAAGTGCAAATTCTGATTGATGACATCATTGCCGCAGCGGTACAGCAATTGCTTGATGAAAAGGCGCTGGATGTGCGCGATGCAACGCAGTTTGATGCGGCCAAGGATTGGGTGCGCCAAGAATTGAATCCTACCGCTGAGCAAATTGCACTTAAGGTGGAACAAATTCTGACGCTCTACCAAGGCATTAAAAAGCGGACTAAGGGTAAAATCAGCTTAGATATCGCTTTTGCTATGAGTGATATTCAAAGCCAATTAGACCACTTAGTCTTTAAGGGGTTTGTTGAAGCTTGCGGTTGGAAGCGTTTAGCCGATGTGGCGCGCTACTTAAAGGCGATTGAAATCCGCATCGATAAATTACCTGTAGACCCGACACGTGACCGCTTGCATATGCAGAGTATCACTAAAGTGCAGGAGGCTTTAGCGGCTCAACTTGCTAAGGTGCCACGCTCACAGCCCGTGCCTGCGGCACTGATTGAAGCCCGTTGGATGATTGAAGAGTACCGCGTATCTTGCTTTGCCCAGGCGCTTGGTACAGCGTATCCCATTTCAGAAAAACGTATATTAAATCATATCCTGCTGAGTTAATGATGTTGATACATAACTGACTGAAACTGTAGATTCAGTCAGTTATGCATAATGCATCATCTTTAGCATTAACAGCCGAACCTTAGGGTTCGGCTTTTTTATTGCTCATTTTCACCTAACTATAATTAGCCGCGATCAGCATGTCGTTGCAGGCGTGATTGTTTGCTATCGGCTATCACAGGCTAACCCCAAAGGGCAAAGTAGGTAGCGAATGAATGGCCCCTAATGGCTTTTAATTGATAAACAGTTAGCCAATACGGTAGGGACTTTGGCTATATCTTGAGCGAGTTAACGATTTGACGAAGATGTTAAGCCAATTTCGCTGCGGATAATCGGTAATTTGTGCCTTCCTTTACCATCCCCTAATACTCCTTAAGGAATATTTTGTTTAAATCTTGTGCGGTTTAGTTGCCTAACGCCTATCTCTTTTCCATGCTTTAGCAATTGGTTAATAAAAAAACATAACTAATCAACCTGTTTACAATCTGAAAAAACGCTCAAAAACCATGATCTAATTAAATCTATCGCCAAATTGATGATCTGGATCAAGCATCAAAGGGTTTACCGATTTTGAGGTATACAGTTTGTTAACACCTTAACGCTATGATCAATTGGTGGATCAAAGATGCAATAGAGATACCTATAAATCCTGTAGTGATCAGAGTAATCCATCACAGGAACGAACCTCTTGGAGGACGCATGAGTGCTAACAGCGCAGCAGAAAAATCCTTAGAACTGAAAATTTTTATCTTTTTAACCGTATTTCTCGCCCCCCTCTTATCCGTGTTCTTGGTGAGTGGATTGGGATTTGCCATATGGTTTAGCCAAATCTTCACCGGCCCACCTGGGGCTGGTTGAGTCAATACAAAATAATAACAACAGAATTAAAGCGGAGTGTCGGATGAGCAAAGAGCTGCATATCACAAGTCTCGTGGTGCAAGTCATGCCAAATAAGATGGCGGATGTTAGGCAACACATTATGGCGATTGAGAATGCCGAACTCTCTGTCAATAACGAAGTAAAACTCGTCGTTGTACTTGAAGGTAACTCCCAACGTGCCTTAATGGACGGTATCGAACAGATTAATGCCATTCCTGGCGTCTTGTCCGCCACTATGGTTTACCACCAGAGTGAACAGCTCGAAGAGGGTGAAGAATGAACATGAATAGACGTGACTTTATTAAAGCCAATGCGGTGATTGCAGCAGCGGGCGCCGCAGGCTTAGCGCTGCCGGCATCAGCCAGCAATTTAATTACTAGCTCAGAGCAAACCAAATTAGAGTGGAACAAAGCGCCTTGCCGTTTCTGTGGTACGGGCTGCTCTGTGATTGTTGCGACACGTGATGGCAAAGTGGTTGCGACCCACGGCGATGCAAACAGCGAAGTGAACCGCGGCCTTAACTGTATTAAAGGTTACTTCCTGTCGAAAATTATGTATGGCAGCGATCGTTTGACCACGCCAATGCTCAGAATGACCGATGGCAAGTACGACAAGCACGGTGAATTTACTCCCATTAGCTGGGACAGCGCTTTTGATATCATGGCGCAAAAATGGAAAGAAACCCTCAAGGCCAAAGGCCCTACCGCAGTTGGAATGTTTGGCTCGGGCCAGTGGACCGTCTGGGAAGGCTATGCCGCGGTTAAACTGATGAAGGCGGGCTTTGGCTCTAACAACATTGATCCGAATGCGCGTCACTGTATGGCGTCAGCCGTGGTCGGCTTTATGCGTACCTTCGGTATCGATGAGCCTATGGGCTGTTACGATGATATGGAAGCGGCCGATGCTTTTGTGCTGTGGGGCTCCAACATGGCTGAAATGCACCCGATCCTATGGACTCGAGTGACTGACCGCCGTTTAAGCGCATCCCATGTGAAGGTTGCGGTACTCTCGACGTTTGAGCATCGCTCCTTCGACTTGGCGGATTTACCGATAGTATTTACGCCACAAACCGACTTAGCCATCCTGAACTTTATCGCCAACTACATCATTCAAAACGATAAAGTAAACTGGGACTTTGTGAAGAAGCACGTTAACTTCCGCCAAGGTACCACGGATATCGGCTATGGTTTACGTCCAACCCATCCGCTGGAGCAGAAAGCCAAAAACGTGAAAACGGCAGGGGATTCGACTCCGATTGATTTCGATACCTTTAAGGCCTTTGTCGCCGAATATACGGTGGAGAAGGTCAGCAAGATGTCGGGCGTACCTGAAGCTAAACTTATCGAATTGGCGAAGCTTTATGCCGATCCTGATACCAAGGTCACCTCGTTCTGGACCATGGGCTTTAACCAACATACCCGTGGTGTGTGGTGTAACAACCTGATTTATAACATCCACTTACTAACAGGTAAGATTTCAACTCCCGGTAATAGCCCATTCTCGTTAACCGGTCAGCCTTCTGCCTGCGGTACGGCTCGTGAAGTCGGGACGTTCTCCCACCGTTTACCCGCGGATATGGTGGTAACTAACCCTGAGCATCGAAAACACGCCGAAGAAATTTGGAAGATCCCCAGCGGTATTATTCCACCAAAACCTGGTTATCACGCCGTAGAACAAAACCGCCGCTTAAAAGATGGCGACTTGAACTGCTATTGGGTGCAAGTGAACAACAATATGCAGGCAGGGCCTAACATCAATGAGGAAGGCTTACCTGGCTATCGCAATCCTGCCAACTTTATTGTGGTATCCGATGCGTATCCCACAGTAACGACTCAAGCTGCGGACTTAATTCTGCCAACCGCGATGTGGGTTGAGAAAGAGGGCGCTTATGGTAATGCTGAGCGTCGCACTCAATTTTGGCATCAAATGGTGCAGGCGCCGGGCGAATCACACTCAGATCTGTGGCAGTTGATGGAGTTTTCTAAACGCTTCACCACCGACGAAGTCTGGCCGAAGGAAGTCTTAGCTGCAAACCCGCAATTTAAAGGCAAAACCCTCTTTGAAGTGCTTTACCAAAACGGCAATGTTGATAAGTTCCCGTTGGCAGATACTGATCCTAAGTATCTGAACAATGAAGCGAAACATTTCGGCTTCTATGTTCAAAAAGGGTTGTTTGAAGAATATGCCACCTTTGGTCGTGGTCATGGTCACGATTTGGCCCCGTTTGATGCTTATCACGAAGCCCATGGCCTTCGCTGGCCAGTTGTTAATGGCAAAGAAACCCAATGGCGTTTCCGTGAGGGAACGGATCCCTATGTTAAACCGGGTAAAGGCTTTGAGTTTTATGGACATCCTGATGGCCGTGCGGTGATTTTTGCGCTGCCCTATGAGCCACCAGCAGAGTCTCCTGATGAAGAGTTCGATATTTGGTTATCCACGGGTCGTGTACTTGAACACTGGCATTCGGGCTCGATGACCCAACGTGTGCCTGAGCTTTACCGTGCCTTCCCCGATGCTGTGTGTTTTATGCATCCAGAAGATGCCAAAAAACGTGGTTTACGCCGTGGTGATGAAGTTCGAGTCGTGTCTCGCCGTGGTGAAATCAAAACCCGTGTCGAAACCCGTGGCCGCAACAAGCCGCCGGTGGGTTTGGTGTTCGTACCTTGGTTCGATGCCAGTCAGCTCATTAACAAAGTCACCTTGGATGCGACAGATCCGCTGTCGAAACAAACCGACTTTAAGAAATGCGCCGTGAAAATCGTCAAGGTATAAGGAGTACAGGATGAAAACATTCAAATTAGCTTCAGCATTTAGTGCGCTTGCCTTTTCAGCCCTGATGATGACCAGTGTGACTGCAGCCAGTATTCCTGAGGATAAGATCGATACCTTACGTCAGGCGCCGATTAACGTTGAGCCAACACCGCCCGCGATGCAGGCAGTGCTGAATAAAGATATCAAAGAGGTGCGTAACTACCCAATGCAGCCACCGGTGATCCCGCACAAGATCGACGGCTATCAGCTCGATCTTAAGGTCAACAAGTGTATGTCATGCCATGCCAGACACCGCACAGGGGATTCCCAAGCGCCTATGGTGAGCGTGACGCACTATATGGATAGGGATAACAACTTTTTAGCTGAGCTTTCACCAAGGCGTTATTTCTGTACTCAGTGCCATGTGCCGCAACTGGATGCCAAATTACTGGTCGAGAACGACTTTGTGGATATGGATCATCTG
This sequence comes from Shewanella sp. MM_2022_3, assembly GCF_022557375.1. Lineage (NCBI taxonomy): Bacteria > Pseudomonadati > Pseudomonadota > Gammaproteobacteria > Alteromonadales > Shewanellaceae > Shewanella > Shewanella sp. MM_2022_3. Next base: position 723 of record NZ_JAKZGV010000035.1, on the reverse strand, counting down.
ATTAAAGCGAACACTGAGCAGAAAAAACACTAGGAGTCAGCATGTTAGATAAACTTAAAAAGATCTGGCAAGTGCTCAATCGTCCGAGTGTGCACTACAGTTTAGGGTTTCTAACCTTAGGTGGCTTTGTGGCAGGGGTGATCTTTTGGGGGGGCTTTAACACTGCGCTTGAAGCCACGAACAGAGAAGCCTTTTGTATTGGTTGCCATGAAATGGAAAATAACGTCTACCAAGAGTTACAGTCGACTATCCATTTCACTAACCGTAGTGGGGTGCGTGCAACTTGCCCTGACTGCCATGTGCCACACAACTGGACCGATAAAATTGCCCGTAAGATGCAGGCATCGAAAGAAGTGTGGGGTAAAGTGTTTGGTACCATCAATACCCGCGAAAAGTTTGAGAGTAAACGTCGCGAGCTGGCTGAACATGAATGGGCAAGGTTAAAGGCAAATGACTCGCTCGAGTGTCGAAATTGCCATAACTTTACCTATATGGACTTTACTAGGCAGTCACCACGCGCCGCGCAGATGCACTCCACATCGCTGGCCAGTGGTGAGAAGACCTGTATTGATTGCCACAAAGGTATTGCCCATCATCTTCCCGATATGGCGGGCGTTGAAGGTTTCTAATCGCGTGTAATATTTCATCTCCAGTCAAAGGCCAAGTGCTCTCCACACTTGGCCTTTTATTTTTAGATTGCAATCTATGATTTATCTATCTGAA
>NZ_JAKZGV010000034.1:0-46599 GCF_022557375.1 Shewanella sp. MM_2022_3 | reverse complement strand
AGTGGTAAAGTTGTCAGACAAATTTCACTACTACCAAAATAGTAATTATCGCTTTGATTTAAAGTCATTTTAAATCATGCATTTATATTTTAAAAATCACTTTGGTCAGACCAATTTTGTCACGGTTTTTGGTCAAATTTTTTAGCTGTCATGACACTTTTGGATAGTTGCAAATACAAATGTTTGTCTGTAAGTTTTGGTTCTAAACTAACATTTGAATGTTTTGCGGTGAATGTTTGTACATGTTACCCATGTCTTTACTGGTAATGAGTCGTAAACGAGCAAGAGTTTTGCCTCTTGGGAGGGTGAGAAGATGACGGAACAAACTTTAAGTGAGCAGCAATTGAATTCGGCACAGAATAAGACCACTGCGAATGGCACGCTGACCATAGTGGGAAATACTATCCCTGGCCAAGAAGTGATTTTTACCGAAGGTGCGCTGGCGTTGCTTGAGTCACTTTGCCGGGAATTTGCAGCTGAAGTGCCCACCTTACTCGCCAAACGTAAAGACAGACAGACGCGTATCGATAAAGGGGCTTTGCCAGACTTTTTACCTGAAACTCGCGCTATTCGTGACGGCGCATGGAAGATCCGCGGTATTCCGAACGACCTACTTGACCGCCGTGTCGAAATCACCGGTCCCGTTGAACGTAAGATGGTGATCAATGCACTTAATGCCAATGCCAAAGTGTTTATGGCGGATTTTGAAGACTCCTTAGCACCGAGCTGGCAGAAAGTAGTGGAAGGTCAGATTAACCTGCGTGATGCCGTGCGCGGTGAGATTGAATACACAGCGCCTGAAACCGGTAAACACTACAAGTTAGGCCCAAATCCTGCGGTATTAATCTGCCGTGTGCGTGGCCTGCACTTAAAAGAGAAGCACGTTGAATTTAACCAGCAGTCCATTCCCGGCGCGTTATTCGACTTTGCAATGTACTTTTACCATAACTATCGCCAATTGCTGGCGAAGGGCAGTGGTCCTTACTTCTACATCCCTAAACTCGAGAGCCATATCGAAGCACGTTGGTGGGCAAAAGTGTTTGCTTTTGTTGAGGAAAGATTCTGCCTGAAGCCTGGCACCATCAAATGTACTTGTTTGATTGAGACCTTACCCGCGGTGTTTGAAATGGACGAAATTCTCTATGAATTACGCTCAAACATCGTCGCACTGAACTGTGGTCGTTGGGACTATATCTTTAGTTATATCAAAACATTAAAGCGCCATAGCGACCGCGTGTTACCTGACCGCCAAGCAGTGACTATGGATACGCCTTTCTTAAGTGCCTATTCAAGACTGCTGATCAAAACCTGCCATAAACGTGGCGCACTGGCGATGGGCGGCATGGCGGCCTTTATTCCAGCGAAGGATCCCGCTCAGAACGAAACCGTGTTGCAACGGGTGCGTAAGGATAAAGAGCTTGAGGCTCGCAATGGTCACGATGGGACTTGGGTCGCTCACCCTGGTCTTGCGGATACGGCGATGGGGATTTTTAACGAATATATCGGCCAAGATCATCAAAACCAATTGCATATCACCCGTGATGTGGATGCACCGATTCTCGCCGCTGAGTTATTAAAGCCCTGTGATGGCGAGCGCACTGAGCAAGGGATGCGCCTGAATATTCGCATCGCTCTGCAATACCTTGAGGCGTGGATCAGTGGCAACGGTTGTGTGCCGATTTACGGATTAATGGAAGATGCGGCAACGGCGGAAATCTCCCGCGCCTCGATTTGGCAATGGATCCAACATGGCAAGTCACTCTCAAACGGCAAACCTGTCACGAAACAATTGTTTAAAGACATGCTGGTGGAAGAGTTAGCAAACGTGAAAAAAGAAGTGGGCAGTGACAGATTCACTCACGGCAAATTTACCCAAGCGGCGGTATTGCTTGAGGATATTACCACTTCGGATGAGTTGGTCGACTTCTTAACCTTACCCGGTTACGAGATGCTAACTGCTTAATTATAAATGCGTTAACACTTAATGCGTCCTATGGAATGCGTTATGGCGGTGAAACCGTCAATTAAACCAATGGGCAGGGTGACGCGGTGGGGCAGCGTCACTTGCTACAACATCATACAGAAAGGAGTGACACTATGACTAAGGCAACACAGACTTCACGTCAGGCGCAGATTGACGCGATCAAAAAAGATTGGGCAGAGAATCCACGTTGGAAAAATGTTCGTCGCCCATACACTGCAGAAGAAGTCGTGGCACTTCGTGGTTCAATTGTTCCAGAGAACACCATTGCCAAACGCGGCGCTGCTAAACTGTGGGATTTAGTCAACGGTGGCGCAAAAAAAGGTTATGTGAACTCGTTAGGTGCACTGACTGGCGGCCAAGCTGTACAGCAAGCCAAAGCCGGTATCGAAGCGATTTACCTGTCAGGTTGGCAAGTGGCGGCCGACGCTAACTTAGCGGGCACTATGTACCCAGACCAATCTTTATACCCAGCTAACTCGGTTCCAGCGGTCGTTTCACGTATTAACAACTCTTTCCGCCGTGCTGACCAAATCCAGTGGAGCAATGGGGTTAATCCGGAAGATGAAAACTTTGTCGATTATTTCCTGCCGATTATTGCCGATGCGGAAGCCGGTTTTGGTGGCGTACTGAATGCGTTCGAATTGATGAAGTCAATGATCGACGCAGGCGCCGCCGGTGTGCACTTTGAAGACCAATTAGCCTCTGTGAAAAAGTGTGGCCATATGGGCGGTAAAGTATTAGTGCCAACCCAAGAAGCGGTACAAAAACTGGTTGCAGCACGTCTGGCTGCCGACGTAAGCGGTGTTGAAACGCTGGTTATTGCCCGTACCGATGCGAACGCAGCGGATTTATTAACCTCTGATTGCGATCCGTACGATCGTGACTTTGTGACTGGCGAGCGTACCAATGAAGGTTTTTATCGCGTTAACGCAGGTCTCGACCAAGCGATTTCTCGCGGTCTAGCCTACGCCCCTTATGCGGATTTAATTTGGTGTGAAACCGCTAAGCCTGACTTAGAAGAAGCACGCCGCTTTGCTGAGGCAATCCATGCTCAGTACCCAGACCAATTACTGGCCTACAACTGTTCACCTTCGTTCAACTGGAAGAAAAACTTGGACGATGCAACGATTGCCCGTTTCCAACAAGCACTATCAGACATGGGCTACAAGTACCAATTCATTACTTTAGCGGGTATCCACAACATGTGGTACAACATGTTTGACCTAGCTTACGATTACGCTCGTGGTGAAGGTATGAAGCATTATGTTGAGAAAGTTCAAGAAGTTGAGTTTGCGGCAGCGAAGAAAGGTTACACCTTCGTGGCGCATCAACAGGAAGTGGGCACAGGTTATTTCGACCAAGTGACTACGGTTATCCAAGGTGGTCATTCATCGGTGACTGCGCTGACTGGCTCGACTGAAGAAGAGCAGTTTTAAGCGAAGTCTGTTGTATCGCGAATAGGTTCTACCCGTAAGATGTTGTACCCGTAAACCCTGTGTTTAGCTGCATTGCAGCTGTTGTCCCCCGTGCAGTTCGCCTACATGTGCTGCACGGGTTTTTAAGTCAACTCTTGTGACTTAACTTCCCACCCAGTCAATACTTTGCTTGCCTGTGCTTGGCGACTCTCTGAGTCGCTATTTTTTTATCTAATTGATTATTCTGGTGCAACTCTGACTCGAGTTGGTGCAATTTTTTAACCGTTTTACAAAGACTTAATACTATCTCATTGTTATTCAATGGCTATTTATCTTGGCCTAAATAATGCTGTGAATTGGCCGTAAAACTTAGCATTCACAGTGAGGTCACCGTCATGAAATATTACAGTCGTCGTTTAGTCAAACCTGAACATTTAAATCCTGCAAATACCCTATTTGGCGGCCAGTTATTGAGTTGGATTGACGAGGAGGCGGCTATCTTTGCTGCATGCCAGATGAAAAGCACCAGCCATGTGACTAAGCTGATTTCTGAAATCAATTTTATGACGCCGGCGCGCCAAGGGGATGTGTTGGAATTTGGCTTAGAGCTTGTCAGCCTCGGGCACAGTTCCATTACGGTCAGTTGCCAAGTGCGTAATAAGATGACGCAGGCGCCAGTGGTGAGTATCGATAAGATGGTGTTTGTAAATGTGAATGCGCAGGGATTACCGGTTCCCCATGGTATTCGTGCTAATGCGGCCTAAGGATTGAGCCCCGATAAAGCAGAGTGACGCATGGGCGTCACTCTGAGTCTTTAGTAAGATCTTCTTTGACCGATTTCACTGCATCTCTTGAAGCATGACCAATGGCTTTGGTGGTGTCGCGGGTGGCATGACCAATCTCTTTGGTGACATCCTTAGTGGTGGTGCCGATAGCGCGCCCCGCATCCTTTAAATCGGCGCAGGCCGTGGTGACAAGTAGCAATGGCAGTATGAGGAGTGTTGCTTTTTTCATGGTTATTCATCCTGAAAACTAACGGTTGCCTCGCAAGATACCAAATAGTTACGCAAAACGCCTTAATAATCTTGCTAATGCAATTTGAGATGGGGATGAATAATGCGACTAATACCTTTAGCAAACATTAAAAGGCTGCCTTTTACCACACCGTGCAGTTCAATTAAATGTCGCCGATAGAGAGAAGTGTAAACAAAGCGAGCGATTTTACCTTCGACCATCACTCCACCGCCGATAAATGACAGCAAGTTGCCTACGGTATGAAACTTCGACAAGTTAACGAGCGACCCAAGATCTTTATAAACATACTGATGACGGGCGTCTTGTCCTGCAAGCAGTAGCATGATATTGTCGGCCGTCATGAGTGCCATTTGCCGTGCTGATTGCCCCCTTGGTGGAACAAAAGTACCGTTGGGTTGTGGGCAAGCAGCACAGTCACCGATTGCAAAAATATGCGGGTCGCGGCTGGTTTGCATATTCTGTTTTACCACCAACTGGTTGATATGGTTGGTTTCTAGTCCACCAATTTCCTTCAGAAAATCCGGTGCCTTTACCCCTGTAGACCAGATCACTAAATCGGCGGGGATCATCTGCCCATCTGTTGTGGTCAGCCCCGTTTCATCCACCTGATTAATTCGTGTTTCAGTCATGACCTTAACGCCGAGCGCGGCTAATTCTTTGGTCACTGAGTCTGAAATTTCGCGCTTTTCTACTTTAGGTAAAATCCGTTTATCAGCTTCAATGAGGGTGACCTCCAAAAGACGTGAATCGATGTTATAGCCAAATCCGCGCAACTGATCCACGGCATGGTGCATTTCCGCAGACATTTCTACTCCAGTGGCCCCTGCACCTACAACAGCAATTTTAATTTTATCGGCCAGCAGGCTATGGCTTGCATAACGGAGAAACTTATTCAGCAAAATTTTGCGGATTGCCATTGCTTGCTCTGTATTATCAAGAAATTGGCAATGTTCACGTACGCCTGGAATGTTAAAGTCATTAGCGATACTGCCAATGGCGACCACTAAATAGTCATAATCAATATGACGAGATGGGAGTAGTACATCACCTTTATCATCACAAATCGCAGACAGCACTACTTGTTTGTTTTGTCTATCGATATCCGTCATAGCGCCCTGTTGAAAGTGATAGCCATGGGCGGCTGCATGGCTTCGATAGCTTAAAGCGTCGATACCAACATCGAGTGCGCCAGTCGCAACCTCATGCAGTAGTGGCTTCCAAATATGGCTTTCAGCACAATCGATTAACGTTATCTTTGCTTTTCCTTTGCGCCCCAGTTTGTGGCCTAATTTTGTCGCAATCTCCATCCCGCCAGCACCACCACCCACGATAACAATGTTTGCTATAGCCATGCCGCTTATTCCTATTCGTTGTGTTGTTAGATTGTGCAGAGGGTAAGGTTGTGAAACAAAATATTAACCTTAGCTTTATGTCTCAAGCAATGAGGCCATATGTTGGGAAGTGAGTCAGGAATAATGATTATTTATTGATTTTATTAGTCTTATTTTTTTATGGGGGTTGAGTGTATGATTATGCTGATCGCAAATTGTGATATGTGTCGTGTCACTTTTGGGTGAAGTGTGCGCTGGCTCACCTGTTTGTGTCGGGAGAGTTCTTTGAACTGAAACGCTTTATGCCGCTTGTGAGCACCATCGTCATCAGTTAACTAAATCCTAGGGCGCATTGATGTATCGAGATTACATTTCATTCCGACAAGCCAGTGCTCGCGAAACGAAGAATAATGCGTAGTTATTCTACTCAAATGACATGCGCTCTTAATGACAGAAAGTAAGAGCATGTGCTTGTCTGACGAACTCTTCGGGCAGCGTTTCTGCTGCGTTATTCTCCGTTTATGTCGGATGATTACACAGCACGGATTTTGCCTTGTATAAACACCAGCCAAATTGCTCCAAAAAACTGAAACGTCAACACGCCCTAGGCATGAGATCACAATTGCTTGCTGCAGCTTTGACTAAAGTACTTAACAAAAAGGCCAAACGTTGGTTTGGCCTTTGGGATAATTGGGCATTTGACGCTACATGCCCACGGCGAATGGTGTTCTATGCCTGTTCTAGCTTGGCTAAACGTTGCTGATAGTCTTGGATTAGGTGCTGCATAATTTCTTCAGGAGCGGCCTTGTCGCAACAGGTATCGAGGAAAATTTTAAAGGTGACGAGCGCATGACCATCATTTTTAAGTCTATCGCTTTGCATCGAAAAATAGGCTTCTTCATTTTCGGCTTTACGGACGACAAACTTACTGGTTTCAAAGGATTTAGTGCCTGAGAGTTCATGCCATTTGGTGATACGGTTTAATGCAATTTCACTCGATTGGTTTAATTCAATGTGGTTTAACCAACTTGCGGTATGTTCGGGATCTTTGTAATGCGGACATCTAACTGTGTAGTTATATACATGAGTAATTGCTGTCATAGCGTACCTACCTGTAGAGGATGTTGCTGCCATCATAGGCATCGTTTTTGAATTCGGTCAATCATTAATTACGCTGATACCGTCCTAGATAAATCACCGTTTTTACAAGTGTTTTTATATAAAAATGAGCGAGTTAATTTATTTGCCATAGCTGTTATTTAGCATGAGTTTTTAACGAATAACTTTGGGCTATCTCTCAGTTTTGCACTCAAATTCGTTTTTGCTTAACTACTGCGCAATAAAGCACCAATTAATGATAGGTATAAAAATGTTTTGATGAGTATGCTATTTAACATTAGCAAAATATGAGGGAAGTGCATGGTTGATGAGGGCTTGAATGGACAGAGGCCCGTTCCTTAAAACGGGCCTCTCAGCTGGCTTCATCTTTTGCAGGGAAAAAGCGAACTGGAACCAGTCTAGCGGATTTGTAACAGCATGTAACCCACCAAGATCACGTTTTTGCGCTATTTGATGGAATTTTCGATCTGCGCGATCTCAATTGCCGAAGATTAAGGCGTTACGGCGGTTTTTGCTGTGATGATGTGGTGTTAAAGGTGTCTTTGATGCATAAAAAGAAAGGCCCAAACAAGGGAACTTGTTTGGGCCGATTCTATGTCGTTAGCTTGCGCTAGCCGAACAACATCCTGTCAATTGGCGCGCTGATAGGCGTTAGAGCTTGTATGACTTATAACGCATTCGTGAAGATCTGGCAGATCTCTTCATGGGTTGCCTGTTTAGGGTTAGTGAAACCACAGGCATCCTTCAAGGCGTTTTCAGCCAGCGTTGGAATATCTTCCGCTTTAACCCCGAGTAACGTCAGGTTTTCTGGAATATTTACCGCAACGGATAGGGCTTTAATCGCGGTGATTGCAGCCGCAGCACCTTGCTCATCCGTCATATTGGCAACATCGACACCCATCGCTTTGGCGATATCTTTTAAGCGATGCGGTACCACTTTAGCGTTGTATTCTTGCACATGGGGTAATAAGAGGGCGTTACACACACCGTGGGGCAGATCGTAGAAACCGCCTAATTGGTGCGCCATGGCATGCACATAACCTAAGCTGGCGTTGTTAAAGGCCATACCCGCTAAGAATTGCGCATAGGCCATCTGCTCACGGGCTTCAATATCTTGGCCTTGTTTTACCGCATTCACTAAGTTGCCTTGGATAAGTTCAATGGCTTTAATGGCGCAGGCATCGGTAATTGGGTTCGCAGCGATAGACACATAGGCTTCAACCGCGTGGGTCAGCGCGTCCATGCCCGTTGCAGCAGTGAGGCTTGCTGGTTTTTTCAGCATCAGCTCTGGGTCATTCACAGACAGTAATGGGGTGGTGTGTTTATCGACAATTGCCATTTTGATATGGCGAGCTTCGTCAGTGATGATACAAAAACGGGTCATCTCGCTGGCGGTGCCGGCGGTGGTGTTAATGGCTACTAATGGCAGTTGTGGCTTAGCGGATTGGTCTAAGCCTTCGTAGTCTTTGATGCTGCCGCCGTTGGTTGCCACAAGAGCGATACCTTTAGCGCAATCGTGTGGTGAGCCGCCACCGAGTGAAATCACAAAATCGCATTGATTGGCTTTTAACAGTGCCAGACCGGCTTCAACGTTCCCGACGGTTGGGTTAGGTTGTACGCCATCAAACACGGTTGAGGTAATACCATTTTGGCCGAGTTTTTCGACCACTTCACCGACTAGACCAATATTGACTAAAGGTTTATCCGTCACAATTAGCGCGTGTTTAAAGCCTAAGGTTTTGATATCACCAATAGCATCATCTACTGCGCCTTTGCCTAATACGTTGACGGAAGGAATAAAAAATTTAGCAGCCATATATCCACCTATTTGCTTGTATATTAAATTTGTTTCTTTCTGGTGACCAAACTACCAATTAAGGGGTAGCCAAGTTGTGATCTAGATCGGTTTAGATAGATTCCTGAGGTGAAATTCGCACTAAAGTTGGAACTAGATAACTAAATAATGAATTTTTATGACAGAGATTAAGGGCTGCATACGCTATGTTTTTTAACGCTTTTTTCAGCTTTTGCTTGTTTAGTTAAACTCAGATTATTACGCGATAAAATTGCCTGCCAAGGTGAGTTGTGGTTGAGTTTCTGGTAAGGTGCGGCCGTTGAGTTGATGAGGAGTATGTGAAGTACGATGGAAAAATATGAACAACTGCTGATTTCACTGCGCCGCGTGATCCGCGCTATCGACATTCATTCGCGGCAACTCAATAAGCATTCCGGCTTGACGGGACCACAGTTGATGGTGATGCAGAAAATTGCCCAACTCGGCGCTCCCTTAGCCAAGCAGGTGGCCGAAGAAATCACCCTCAGCCCAGCCACTGTGACGACGATTATTGATAGGCTCGAAGGGCGGGGATTAGTGATCCGCAAACGCAGCGAGTCCGATAAGCGTAAAGTCCATTTGTATTTAAGTGATGCGGGGCGCGCACTTTTAGAGGCGTCTCCTAAACCACTTCAGGAACACTTTATTAAGCAATATCAAAATCTTGAAGAGTGGGAGCAGAGTCAGCTACTCTCATCGGTGGAGCGAATTGCGGCCATGATGGACGCCGATAAAATCGACGCAGCACCTATGTTGTTAGTGGGTAAAATTCAAGGGGATGAATAATCTCCTTGGGCCGAGAATAATAAAAAGCACTGATAAATCAGTGCTTTTTATTTAACCCCGAGTATTTATCAAGCTTTGGGGCAGTTGGTTTCTGTCACACTATTAATCAAAATCTCAGTCACTGGTGTGTCGTTAAAACCGTTACTGGTTTTGGTCGGCACAATGCTTATCTGATCGACCACATCCATCCCTTCGATGACTTTACCAAACACAGCATAACCATAGCTGCTCGCCGAAGCATCGAGCTGGGGATTATCCAACACATTGATAAAGAACTGTGATGTTGCCGAATCTGGCACTGTGGTACGCGCCATCGCGATAGTGCCTCGTTTGTTACTGATGCCGACCGCGGCCTCGTTTTTAATCGGCGAGCTCGTTGGCTTGCTCTGTAATCCCGTGGTGAAACCGCCGCCTTGGATCATAAAGTTATTAATGGTTCTGTGGAATAAGGTGCCGTTATAGAAGGACTTATCGACATATTGTTTAAAGTTCTTACCCGTGATGGGCATATGGGTGAGGTCGATGGCTAAGGTTAAATCCCCCTTTGTGGTACTCATTAAATAACAGACATCGGCACTTAAGCTCGGTGGAGTTGGGTCGGGTTTGGGGATATTGGGAGTGAGATCATCTTCGCCACCGCCGCAGGCACTGAGGACCATGCTCAAACTGCTGGCGAGTAAAAGTCCCGTGATTCTTTTCATATCAATTTCCTTATTTTTGCGTTGTTCGCCACGCCTTTGCCTGCTTGGATAATGTAAGCGGGCATGGGTAAATGTTGCGATTAAGTGTTGTTTTTGTTTTGCGCGCGCATAGTGACAGAGCGATGAAGGGGATTTCAAGATGAAAAATGTAATTGATACAAAGTGTTGCAGCTAGTTGCCAATCTAATCACCCCCGTGCCAGAGAGGCATTCAACCTAAGGGATAAAGCTCACTAATGTACTCAAAGATAAGATGTTGTTTTGCTTGCGCCATTTAAGCGCGTTGCACCTTTTTTAATCACTCCCTGCTTCAAACTAGTGCGTTTGCGAGATGGCTCGGTGGGCAAAGGCTTGGGTGATAAAGGCACGTATTTTGTTCAAGATGCTGATTTATAAGTTTTCTTTGTTGTCATCTGGCTGACACAAATCTGTCTTCATGCTGTTATTTTGCGCTGGCATGGTTACTGCCTATCTAAGGCTATGGATGAGCAGTCGCGGGGGCGACAAATATGGGGCTGGAGAAGTTGCTGTATTTGCGGGGCGTGGGAGCAGACTTTACCGACTGCTTTGGCCAGTACATCCGCATTCCCGAGGCTGACAGGCAAGGGATTTTGACCTGTATGTTGCAGGAAAAAAATACTCAGCCCTGCGAGGCAAAGGATGAACCGTTAACGAGTTTACCCTGTGGCGACGAGCTTGACGCTCAGGTGTATCAACTCGATGCACACCATTGGACACAAGTGTTGCCGGCGTTTCATTGGTGTTATGTCGATGAACCTTGGGTCTGCCTGTATTTACCTCAATCTTACCGTGGCGATCTGCTGCTCACCTTTACCTGTGAGCAAGGGGAGAGGGTTATTCTTGAGGTGCCATTTGGGGCGCTAAAACCGATTGGGGATTATCGGATTCAGGCGCAGGAGTTGGCACCGTTTGGCAATAGCCCCTTTGCCAATGAGTGTCAGTTCCTGCAATACCGCCTCGACCTCTTAGGTCATGAGTTTTATTGCCGTGATGTGGACGATACCAGTGAGCCATATATCGATTCAGAGACTCGCCGTTCATGGGAAAATGTTAGCACCGCGCCAAATACATCTGACAATAAAGACAACTTAAGTGATTTATCTTGCTTGGGATTGGGCTACCACACTCTGAGCGTCAGTTTGCTTGGGCTGGCAGATGTTCAGCACGGCCTAGCATCGGCAAGTACCTCAGCAGCAAGCAACTCATCAGCAAGCATTTCTGTAGCAAGTAAGGCGACTGAGTTCCATGGCACTTTTATGGTGGCACCGAGAACCGCCTATCAAGGGGTGATGAGCGCTGTGGCGCAAGGAAAGCGCCATAAACCGTGGGGAGTGAGTCTTCAGCTTTATAGTCTGCGCAGCGAAAGCCAATGGGGTATCGGCGACTTTGGCGATTTAGAGCAACTGATTGGTTTAGTGGCCGAATATGGCGCCGATTTTATTCAACTTAATCCATTGCATGCCTTAGATATTGCCGCGCCGGAACATCCGAGCCCTTATAGTCCATGCGATCGTCGAAGGCTGAATCCGCTGTATATTCATTTACCTAGTGTGCCTGAATTTGAGCCATTAAAGACGGAGTTTGCGGCGAAGGAATGGCAAGAAGCCATTGCCCTACTCAATGCGGAGAACTGGCTCGATTATCCCAAGGTGAGTGAGCTTAAGTACCGCGCCTTTGCACGTTTATACACAATCTTTTGCGAACACCATTTACAGCCAAACACACCAAGGGCGCAGCGATTTGAGGATTTTGTAGCACAGCAGGGCGCGTCGCTCAGGGAATTTGCCCAAGCCGAATCGCTACGCAGCCCAAGGGCCATAGCACAGGATGAAGGCTTTTATTTGTACCTGCAGTTTGTGGCCGAAGATCAACTGCAATTGTGCCAGCTCAAAGCTAAAGAAGCGGGAATGGGCATAGGGCTTATCCGCGATTTGGCCGTGGGCGCTGCGCTACATGGCGTTGAGGTTCAAGCTAATTTGCAGCAGTTCTGCTTAAACGCTAGCATAGGCGCACCGCCGGATCCCTTCGCGCCACAGGGACAAAACTGGGGCCTTACGCCCCTCGATCCCGTCAAGCTTAAACAGCATCAATATCGCCATTTTATTGCGTTAATCCGCGCCAATATGACCCACTGCGGTGCGCTGCGAATCGACCATGTGATGGGGCTGCTGCGGCTCTGGTGGTGGCCACTAGATAAGCGCCTCGGCCATGGCGCCTATGTGTATTACCCGGTCGAAACCCTGTTGGCGATTCTCTGCCTTGAGAGTCAACGTGCTCGCTGTGTGGTGATTGGTGAGGATTTAGGCCTAGTGCCGCCCGATATTATTCATCGCCTGTATCAGGCGGGGGTCTATTCCAACGAGCTGTTCTACTTCTGCAAAGACCATCAAGGCTTTAAGCCGCCGAGCCAGTATAAGTTCCAGAGTTTGATGATGCTGGCAAACCACGATGTGCCGACCTTAGTCGCTTGGTGGACGGGCAGCGATTTGCACCTGAGGCGACAACTCGAACTGTTCAATTCCGACGAGCAATTAGGTGAGGCCTTAGCCGGACGTGAGCAGGAAAAGCACCAGCTGGCGCAGTGCTTAATCTCCCAGGGCTTATTGCCAGAGACAGATATTCAACAGATTGATATTGAAGATTTATTAACGGCGTGGATGCCCTTTGGCGCCTCGGGCAACAGCGCGCTTTATAGCGTGCAGTGGTGCGATCTGCTGGGGGACCGCCATGCGGTGAATATCCCCGGCACTTGGCTCGAGTACCCGAATTGGCAGCGGCGATTGCCAATCAGCCTAAGCGAGGCAGCGGTTAAACCTACGCTGGCTAAGCGTTTGCAACTCATTGCTGCGGCAAGACATTTGCCAGAAACGGCTGCGCATACAGATACCCTTTGACTAAAAATGGAAGCCAAATGATGACTCAAGCCCAGACTTACTTCTATGACGGTAGCGATGTCGCGCTGTTAAACGGTCAATATACGGATGTGTTTTCCCTGCTCGGTATGCACAGCATCAACGAGGGCAAGGCCTTGGTGGTGCGCTGTTTTTTACGCAACGCCCAAAAGGTTGATGTGATAAGTCTTAAGGATGGCCGTAAGGTGGCGAGCCTTGAGCGGGTCAATGAGGCGGGGCTGTTTGCGGGTACGCTAGGCAGACGGGTTAAGCCCTTTTTGTATGCGCTACGGGTGACTTATCCCCTTTGCGAGCTGGATATTATCGATCCTTATCAGTTTGGTTCACTCCTCAATAGTGAAGATTTATACCTCTTCGGCGAAGGAAGCGCTGAGCAGGCCTATCGCTTTTTAGGTGCGAACTGGCGCCAAATCGATAGCGTAGAAGGCGTGCATTTTTGCGTATGGGCGCCCAATGCTAAGCGGGTCTCTGTGGTGGGGGATTTTAATCACTGGGACGATACTCGCCATGTGATGCGCCAACATCTGGCCAACGGCTTATGGGAGATTTTTCTGCCTGATGTTACCGAAGGCGCGCACTATAAGTTTGATTTGATTTATCAAAATGGCGAGCGTCACGCTAAATCTGATCCTATGGCGACCCAAATGGAATGTGCGCCGCACAATGCCTCCATAGTGCCGAAAAAACACCAACACCCTTGGGCAGATACACAATGGATGGACAAACGGGCGACCACGGCTTGGCATCGCGCCGCTATGTCTATCTACGAAGTGCAGTTAGGCTCTTGGCGCCGAAAAGGCGAGTTTGGTGAGCAATATTTTGATTATCAAGACTTAATCGAGCAGTTGATCCCCTATGTGAAAGAGCAAGGCTTTACCCATATCGAGTTGATGCCGATCAGTGAATATCCCTTCGACGGCTCTTGGGGGTATCAACCCGTTGGTCTGTATGCGCCGACCCATCGTTTTGGTGATGCCAATGGCTTAAAGGCCTTTATCGATGCCTGCCATCAGGCCGAGATTGGCGTGTTACTCGATTGGGTCGCGGCGCATTTCCCTAAGGATCCCCATGGCCTTGTGCGTTTCGATGGCACTTGCCTCTATGAACATGAAGACCCGCGCAAAGGCACGCACCCCGATTGGGATACCCTGATCTATAACTACGATCGCGGTGAGGTGCGCAGTTTTCTGCTCAGCAATGCCTGTTATTGGCTGCGGGAATTTCACCTCGATGGCCTAAGGCTCGATGCGGTGTCATCCATGTTGTACCTCGACTACAGCCGCGAACCTGGGCAATGGCTGCCCAATGCCTATGGCGGACGGGAGAATCTAGAGGCGATTCATTTTCTGCAAATGTTGAATCAACGCTTGTATCAAGCCTTCCCCGGCATTTGCATGATAGCCGAAGAGTCAACCGCCTTTGCGGGGGTGACTAAGCCGACGGATAGCGGCGGGCTGGGGTTTGGTTTTAAGTGGAATATGGGTTGGATGAACGACAGCTTAAGCTACTTAGGCCGCGATCCTATTTATCGCCAGTATCACCATAACCAGCTGACCTTTAGCCTGATGTATGCCTATTCGGAGCAATTTATGCTGTCGATAAGCCACGATGAAGTGGTGCACGGCAAGGGCTCTTTGTTGCATAAAATCCCCGGCGATGATTGGCAAAAATTCGCCACCCTCAGGGCCTATTACGGCTTTATGTGGGGGCATCCGGGCAAAAAATTACTGTTTATGGGCAGCGAGTTCGCCCAGCGCGACGAATGGAACCATAACCATAGCCTCGATTGGCATTTGCTTGCTTTTGAACCCCACCAAGGCGTGCAGCGCTGGCTTCGGGATCTGAATCGGCTTTATCGCCAATTCCCCGCTTTATCTGTGCTCGACTATGAGTCGCAGGGTTTTCGCTGGCTCGATTGTGACAATGGTCGCGACAGTATTTTTAGCTTTGTTCGCTATGGCGAGGGCAGTGATGTGCCCTTGGTGTTTGTGGTGAACATGACGCCCACTCTGCACCAAGGATTTCGTATAGGCTTGCCCCAAGGCGGGGAGTTCTGTGAGTACCTCAATAGCGACAGCCATCTCTATGGTGGCAGCAATCAGGGGAATGCGGGCAAGGTAATTGCCGAAGACTTACCTTGGCAGGGCATGGCATCGAGCGCACTGATCACTGTGCCGCCTCTGGGTTGCTTAATTCTCGGGCCCGCGACGGATGCGCCAAGAGATACCTGCCTATGATGAATCCCGTGCCTGCAAATGCTGATGGCTCAACCGCTTATAACCTAAGCGCGGGACAGCCTTTTCCCTTGGGGGCGACGGTCGATGATGGCGGGGTGAATTTCGCCCTGTTTTCGGCCCATGCCACTGGGGTGGAGTTATGTCTGTTCGATGCTCAAGGCGAGGTGGAAATTCAGCGCATCGCCTTGACGGAGCAGACCCAGCAAATCTGGCATTTGTATGTGCATGGACTGAGTGCTGGCCAGCTTTATGGCTACCGTGTCTATGGTCCCTACGAGCCGCAATTAGGGCACAGATTTAATCCACATAAATTGTTGTTAGACCCCTACGCGCGCCAGCTTGTGGGGCGTTATCACCACCATATTGCCAACTTTGGTTATGAGATTGATAATCCCAGTGAAGACTTATCTTTCAGCACCTTAGATAACGCGGACTTTGTCCCTAAGTGTAAAGTGGTCGATACTCGGCCTCTTTTTAATGCCGCTAAGGCGCATACTATTCGGCCGCTTGCAAGCATGCGTGAGCCACTGCCGCTTGAGCAGTGCATTATCTATGAGATGCACTTAAAGGGATTTACCGCGCTGCACCCTGAGATAGATGCGCCGCTGCGTGGCACTTTTGCAGGGCTTGCCTCCCAAGCCGCGATAGATTACTTAGTCAATCTCGGCGTGAATTGTGTCGAGTTACTGCCGGTTCAGGCATTCTTCTCCGAGCCATTTCTGCTTGAAAAACAGCTATCTAACTATTGGGGTTATAACAGCATTGGCTTTTTTGCGCCTGAGCCGAGTTATCTCTCGAGTGAGGATATCGCTGAGTTTCGTAACATGGTGGATGCACTGCATGGCGCGGGTATCGAAGTCATTCTCGATGTGGTCTATAACCACAGCGCCGAGGGTAGTCGCCTCGGGCCGACCTTTAGCTTTCGCGGTATCGACAATCTGAGTTATTACCGCCTGCATCCAAATGATAAACGCTTTTATATCAATGATACTGGCTGCGGTAATACCTTAAACCTCAATCACACGCGCATGTTGCAGTTGGTGTTAGATTCGCTGCGTTACTGGGTCGAAGTGATGGGCGTCGATGGTTTTCGTTTCGATTTAGCCGCCTGCCTTGGCCGTGAAGCCTATGGATTTGACCCCGGAAGTGGTTTTTTCGATGCGCTGCTGCAAGACCCTGTGTTGTGCCGGGTGAAGCTGATTGCCGAGCCTTGGGATATTGGCCCTGGTGGGTATCAGCTGGGTAATTTCCCTGTGGCTTTTAGCGAGTGGAATGACAGATACCGCGACACCGTGCGGCGTTTTTGGCGCGGCGATCACGGCATGTTGCCCGAGTTTGCGCGGCGGTTTCATGGCTCGGGGGATTTCTTTGAGCATAGCGGCCGGCCTCCTGCCGCCAGTATCAACTTTTTAACCAGTCACGATGGTTTTACCCTCAAAGATTTAGTGAGTTATTGCGAGCGGCACAATTGGGCCAACGGTGAAGAAAACCGCGACGGCCACCATGAGAACTTCAGCTATCACTATGGGGTAGAAGGCGAAACTGACGACGCCACCATTCTTGCGCTGCGCGCCCGCCAGCAACGCAATCTATTGACCACATTATTCTTATCCCAAGGGGTGCCTATGTTACTCAGTGGTGATGAGGCGGGCCGCACCCAAGGCGGGAATAATAACGCCTATTGCCAAGATAACCCCTTGAATTGGTTCGATTGGTCAGCGGATGGCATGGATAGCTCATTGCTGAGTTTCACCTCACAGCTGATTGCCTTGCGTAAACGCTTCCCGCTGCTGTGCGCCAAACGTTTTATCCATGAGCAGCTAGTGGCCAATGCCTTCAATTGGTCACCTGAGGCATCTGCAATCCAAGCTGCAAGCCCTGTCTCAACCCGTGCGGGGGTGAGGCTGGATTGGTTTAGCCGTCAAGGTGAACCTATGAGCAAAAGCCTGTGGAGCGAGTCCATTGGGCGCAGTCTTAGTGTGGTGTTATCAGGCAATTTAACTGCCACTCAGCCGCAGACTCAGGGTGACAACCTTCAAGCACTGCTGTTGATGGTTAATGCTGATGAGCACCCTTTGGCCTTTACCCTGCCGGTTTTTGACGGTTTAGGACCGTGGCAATGCCTGCTGCATACCCAAACGGACCCACAATTTTTAACTCCCACTGAGCCGCTGGATGCTCAGTCCTCACCGACGCGGTACTTGCTACAGGATCGCAGTCTTATGCTGTTTCATGCTGATTTTATAAGGAATTAACTATGAGTCATAACAGTGAGCTGAGCCCAAATACCAGCGGCGTTACTCCCAAAAAACGTTCAACAAAGACGGTTGAAAGTAAGAGCAAAACAGCACCCGAACCCTGCGAGCCCTGTGATGCCTTACCCGCTTCTTTTACTCGCCATGTTCGCTATGGATTAAGCCGCGGCGAAGGGGCGCGTGGTGAATTATTTCAAGCGCTGGCTCTCAGCGTAAAAGAGCAAATGCTGGATGATTGGCGTGAGACGCGCATCAAAGATAGCTGTTACGACAACAAACAAGTGGCCTATTTGTCACTCGAGTTTTTAATGGGCAGGACACTGGGCAATGCCTTGTTAAACTTAGAGTTAGAGCAAGATAGCCGCGAGGCGTTAAGCCATTACTCTGTTTCACTCGAGGAGATAGAAGAGGCCGAACATGACGCGGGCTTAGGCAATGGTGGCCTTGGGCGGCTTGCAGCTTGTTTTCTCGATAGTTGCGCCAGCATGGACTTATCCGTGACTGGGTATGGCATTCGTTACGAATACGGCATGTTCGCCCAAAAGATAGTTGATGGTTATCAGGTTGAGCGCCCTGATCGCTGGTTACGTGAGGGCAACCCTTGGGAGGTGCGTGTTCCGCACCATAATGTGACGGTAAAGTTCTTTGGTCACACCGAATCCTATGTCGATAAACAAGGGCGCAGGCACATGATTTGGGTCGATACCCAAGATGTGCTCGCTGTTGCCTACGATATGCCTGTTCCTGGCTATCGCAATGGTCGCGTGAATAGCTTAAGACTCTGGAAGGCCGAAGCGACGGATGATTTTGACTTAGCAGAATTTAACCAAGGCGATTACACAGAGGCCGTGGCGCGTAAAAACCTCGCCGAGCAGATCACTATGGTGCTTTACCCCAACGATGCCAGCGAAAACGGTAAGGAGCTGCGGCTGCGTCAGCAATATTTTTTGTCTTCCGCTAGCTTACAGGCAATTTTAAAACGTTGGGTACATCACCATGGCAATGATTTCACTCATTTTGCTGAAAAAAATGTGATGCAATTGAATGACACCCACCCAAGTATTGCGGTTCCCGAGTTAATGCGGCTGCTGGTGGATGAATATGGTCTCGAATGGGA
Organism: Shewanella sp. MM_2022_3; assembly: GCF_022557375.1. Taxonomy (NCBI): domain Bacteria; kingdom Pseudomonadati; phylum Pseudomonadota; class Gammaproteobacteria; order Alteromonadales; family Shewanellaceae; genus Shewanella; species Shewanella sp. MM_2022_3. The sequence continues at coordinate 27,853 of NZ_JAKZGV010000034.1, read as the reverse complement.
TGCCGCTTGGTCGATCACCAGTCAAACCATTGCTTATACCAATCATACGCTGCTACCCGAGGCATTAGAGCGCTGGCCTGTGCGTATGATGGCATTGATGCTGCCGCGTATTTTAGAAATCATCTATGAAATCAACGCCAGATACCTCGATTTAGTTGCCCACCACTGGCCGGGGGATGGTGCCAAACTGGCCAGCATGTCGATTATTCAAGATGGCCCCGATCCCCATGTGCGCATGGCCTATTTAGCCATAGTGGCCAGCTTTTCGGTGAACGGTGTCGCTGGATTACATACCCAATTGTTAAAGTCGGGTCTGTTTAAGGATTTTTATAGCCTGTGGCCGGAGAAGTTTAACAATCGTACTAACGGGGTGACACCAAGACGTTGGTTAGCCCACTGCAATCCCGCGCTCGCCAAACTGTTAACCAACCATTTAGGCAAAGGTTGGGTGACGGACTTAAGCCAACTGACGGCGCTCAATGCCTTAACCCAAGATCCTAGCTTTATCCAAAAGTGGCGGGAGGTGAAGCAAGCCAACAAGGCGGTGCTGGCCAAGATGATTGCTAAGGAATGTGGCGTCGAGTTTGACCCTTCAATGCTGTTTGATGTGCAGGTCAAGCGGATCCACGAGTACAAGCGTCAGCTACTCAATATTCTGCATGTGATCCATCTCTACCATCAAATCCAGCAGGGGCATACAGAGCATCTGGTACCACGCTGTGTGCTGATCGGTGGCAAGGCTGCGCCCGGTTACTTTATGGCGAAGCTCATCATCAAACTCGCCAGTAATGTTGCCCATATGGTCAATTGCGATCCTGTGGTGGCGCCTTATCTGCGCTTTGCGTTTCTGCCCAATTACAACGTCAGTGCGATGGAAAAAATCTGCCCCGGCACCGATGTCTCCGAACAAATCTCCACCGCGGGTAAGGAGGCCTCTGGCACGGGCAATATGAAGTTTATGATGAACGGCGCACTCACCATAGGCACCTTAGATGGCGCCAATATCGAGATGCTCGAAGAGGTAGGCGAGGATAACTTCTTCCTCTTTGGCCTCAACGCCGATCAAGTGGCCCAAATGCGCTGTGATTACCAACCTCAGCGCATTATCGCCGAGTCCCACGCCTTATCCGAAGTCATGGCCTTACTGAAGAGCGGCCATTTTAACCTACTGGAACCGGGAATTTTCGACCCGATTATCGCCTCGATTGAAAGCGCGGACGACCAGTGGATGACTGCGGCGGATTTCGATAGTTATCGCCTCGCCCAAGAGGCTGTGGCTAAGGCTTATAAAGATCCGAAAAAGTGGACGCAAATGAGCATTCGCAACACGGCGGCCAGTGGTCGCTTCTCCAGTGATGTGACGATTGCAGGCTATCGGGATGAAATTTGGAAACTGTAAGGGAGTCGTTAATGAGCGAAGGAATACGCAGTTGTATGCAATCCTGCGGCCTTAGGGCGGCAGGGAAGAGTGGTTGTGAAGCAATCGGCACTGATGTGCTATTTGGGGAGTAGAGCCTATGTCTAATGTACGTTATATCAGTAATTTAACTCGTGAAACCTATGCATTGATTCTGGCTGGTGGCCGAGGCTCGCGTTTACATGAACTCACCGACTGGCGCGCTAAACCCGCGCTGTATTTCGGTGGCAAGTTTAGGATCATCGATTTTCCGCTGTCGAATTGCATCAACTCGGGGATCCGCCGTGTTGGGGTGGTGACCCAATATAAGTCGCACTCGTTAATTCGCCATGTGATGCGTGGTTGGGGCCACTTTAAAAAGGAATTAGGTGAGTCGGTGGAAATTCTGCCCGCCTCACAACGTTACTCTGAGAATTGGTATCAAGGCACGGCCGATGCGGTATTCCAAAATATCGACATCATCCGCCATGAGTTGCCTAAGTACGTGATGGTGCTCTCGGGTGACCATGTGTATCGCATGGATTATGCTGGCTTACTGGCCGCCCATGCCGAATCCGGCGCCGATATGACAGTCTCCTGCCTTGAGGTGCCCGTGGCCGAAGCAGCGGGCGCATTTGGGGTGATGGAAGTCGATGACGAGATGCGCATCCTAGGCTTTGAAGAAAAACCTAAATACCCTAAACATTCCCCAGGCAATCCAGAGAAGTGCCTCGCCTCGATGGGCAACTATGTGTTTAACACTGAGTTTTTGTTCGAACAGTTGAAGAAAGACGCGCAAAACGCCAATTCCGATCGGGATTTTGGCAAAGACATTATTCCCTCGATCATCGAAAAACATAAAGTGTTTGCCTATCCCTTTAAGAGCGCCTTCCCGAATGAGCAAGCCTATTGGCGCGATGTGGGCACCTTGGATTCTTTTTGGCAGGCCAATATGGAATTGCTATCGCCCACGCCTGCCTTAAACCTCTACGATGCCAAATGGCCGATTTGGACTTATCAGGAGCAATTACCTCCCGCTAAATTTGTGTTTGACGATGACGATAGACGCGGCATGGCGGTGGATTCCATTATTTCCGGCGGCTGTATTATCTCGGGCGCGACCGTGCGCCGCAGCGTGCTGTTTAACGAGGTGCGGGTTTGTTCCTACTCCGTGGTTGAGGATTCAGTCGTGCTGCCCGATGTGGTGGTGCTGCGCCACTGCAAGATTAAAAACGCCATCATCGATAGAGGTTGTATTATCCCCGAAGGCACAGTGATCGGTTATAACCACGACCATGATAGGGCAAAAGGCTTTAGGGTGTCCGAGAAAGGCATTACCTTAGTCACCCGCGATATGTTAGGACTGCCGGTGGGCTACGAGTAAGGCCAACCCATTAATTAGCTTGAAAATTAACCCTGTTGGAGTATGAAGTTAGGTGAAACGCATATTAATGGTCGCGGCCGAAAATGGGGCGCTGAAAGGGGCGAAAGTGGGCGGCATGGCGGATGTGATCCATGACTTGCCCCAAGCCCTCGTGGGTGTTGAGATCCAAGCCGATGTCATTATGCCAAGCTACGGATTTTTAACGGGCCTTGGGGCCAAACTTATCCATGAGTTTGAGGTGAGTTTTGCCGGGCGACAGGAGCCGATTAAGTTGTATTGGCTGGCGCACCCCAAGGTGCAGGGCGCCAATATTTACTTGCTCGAGCATGGGCTGTGGCAATCGAGCCCCGGGCAGATTTATAGCCAAGGCACAAGTGATCGCCCCTTTGCCGATGATGCGACTAAGTTTGCGCTGTTGTGTGCAAGCGTAGCCAAAGCCTTAGTGGTAGGGTTTGTGCCTATGCCTCAGCTTCTACATCTGCATGACTGGCACACGGGATGTTTAGCCATGCTGCGAGCGCTGGCGCCTGAGTATCAAGCGTTAAAAAGCATTGCATGTGTGTTTTCGATTCATAACCTTGCGCTGCAGGGCATTAGGCCGCTGAGCCATGATTCGTCAAGCTTTGCAGCTTGGTTTCCTCACTTATTTGCCCAGTTGGATGAGGGCCAACGCGCCCAGATTATCGACCCCCGTTATCCCCATTGCATTAATCCGATGCGGATGGGGATTAGGCTGGCGGATAAGGTGCATCTCGTCTCACCTACCTACGCGAAGGAAGTCTTGCTTCCCTCTCGCCCAGAGTTGGGCTTTTTCGGTGGAGAAGGGCTTGAGGCCGATTTGCAACATAAAGCTGATCAAGGTCGAGTACTGGGGATTTTAAACGGTTGCGAATACCCAGAGGCTTTAGCTCAAACCTCCCTCGAACGTATGGAATTAACGGATTTTACTAAGCTACTGAGTTGCATCGAGTCAGCTTTAGCCCTGTGGCAGGGTGGGCGAACTCAGGTGAGTGGCGTCGATATGATTGCTTTTACGCGGCTGCAAGCCCTGTGGCGCCAAGCCTCTGTGGGGGAGTTCCCGAACTTTCTGTTGACGTCTGTTGGTCGGCTTACCGATCAAAAAGTATTGATCCTGCGCCATATTTTACCTTCTGGCTTATCGGTATTAGAGACATTACTGCAACAGTTGCAGCTGACGCAGCCCAAGGCGCTATTTGTGCTGCTTGGCAGCGGCGACCCAGAGATAGGGCTGTTTTTTCAAACCCTTGCGGCTAAGTATGCCCATTTTGTATTTCTGCAGGGATACCATGAGGAACTCTCCCAGTGTCTTTATCAAGTGGGTGATTTGTTCCTGATGCCGAGTTCTTTTGAGCCCTGTGGTATTAGCCAAATGCTCGCCATGCGTAGCGGTCAGCCTTGCTTAGTACATGGCGTGGGCGGATTAAGGGATACGGTCGAGGACAATGTCGATGGTTTTGTGTTTTATGGCGAAGATATCAAAAGCCAGGGCGAGGCTATGCTGGCAAAGCTGGCTGAAGCACTCGATAAATTTAATACGCGTGATTGGACGCAATTAAAACGCAAGGCGAAAGCGCGGCGCTTCGATTGGCATAGCATCGCCTTTGATTACAAGAAACAACTTTACAACATTTTGTGAATTACCCCATGTAATTAGATCATGATTTGTAAGCAATTCTGCTACACTTTTGGGGGAGAGTTTTCGTAAGATAGACCATTTCCTCATTTTTGGAGTTGCTTCCACATCCATGGATAAAAGCATTTTCTTACCCTTAGTACAAAATGCAGCGTTACTGCTCGCCTTAGTGTTTTTGTACGATGCGATTCCTAAAAAGCATCAGCGGCAGTATTTTTTACTATGGCGACTGGGGATTGGCTTATTTATCGGTGGCATTGGTGTCGCGATTATGAGCACCCCATGGATGTACGAACCCGGTATTATCTTCGATACCCGCTCTGTAATCTTGTGTGTTTCGGGCCTGTTTTTTGGTGGTTTGCCGACGGCGATTGCCGTTGTTATCACTTCGCTGTACCGACTCAGTATTGGCGGTGTCGCCATGTGGGTTGGCGTTGGCGTAATTATCAGTTCCGGTCTTATCGGTGTGATATGGCGGCATTATCGTAAGTCCTATCTTGCCAATATTTCCGGTAAAGAAGTCTTTGGTTTTGCTTTTTTAGTGCATTTAGTGATGTTGTCATGGTTTTTTCTGCTGCCTAACCAGCTTGCATTGCCCGTATTGTCGAAAATCGCCTTACCAATATTATTGATTTATCCCCTTGCTACCTGGCTGCTAAGTCTTTTGCTATCTCGCCGTTTTGAGCTAGAGCGGGACGAGCAAATTCGCCTGCAAGATGATTTTTTATTCCGCAGCCAATTTAACGTCGGCAATATTGGGATTGCCATTACTGGCGTCGATCAAAAGTGGATCAAGGTGAATCCAAGGTTATGCCAGATGCTTAAATACTCAGAGGATGAGTTGCTGCATATGACTTGGAAGCAGCTTACTCACCCCGGTGATGTTGAAGCTGATCTATTAAAGTTTGAGCTAATGCTTGAAGGCAAAATCGATAATTACGAATTAGATAAACGCTTTATTGCCAAGGATAACTCGATTGTTTACACCCATATGACAGTAGCCTGTAAGCGCGCAAATCATCAGGTATTATTAGTGATTGCAGGCTTTTTGGATGTCACGGCGCAAACATTAGCTGACATGGAGGTGCTCGCCAGTCGTGAGCAACTTGAGTTGGTACTGAGCAGTAGCGATCTTGGGGTATGGGACTGGGATATTCGTAATGACCATATCGAGCGAAACGCCCGCAGTGCCGATATTTTAGGTTGCGATATCGATATGCTCAATGCCAATAGTCGCCAATGGATGGACTCGATAGTGGCTGAGGATAGGCCCAAAGTATTGCATTCTATCGAGGCCCATATTCGTGGCGAAACGCCGCAACATAAGATGGAATATCGCTTAAAAACCCTTAACCGCGACATCCGCTGGATTTTAGATACCGGTAAAGTGGTGAGCCGTGATGCCAATAACAATGCGCTCAGAATGTGCGGTACTTATACCGATATCACCGATGCTAAGTTGATTGAAGAGTCTTTAAAACTCTCTGCATTAGTCTATAACAATAGCTCCGAAGCCATGAGTGTACTCGATGAAAACGGAGTGATTATTACCGTAAACGCCGCATTTACCGATATCACTGGCTATAGCGAGTCTGAAATTCGTGGACAGCATATTCGTATGATGTATTGCGACCTTAATGATCACGATTTTTATCAGCGCATGAATAATGACATTCGCGAAAAAGGCGAGTGGCAGGGTGAAATGCGCCAACGGCGTAAGAATAATGAAGAGTATGTCATTTGGCTAACCATTAATACGATTAATAATGCCGAGGGTTTGCCTTATCGTCGTGTTGCGCTTTTTTCTGATATTACCGATAAAAAACAAAGTGAACATTTAATCTGGAAACAAGCCAACTACGATACCTTGACTGGCCTGCCTAATCGACGCATGTTGCTCGAATATTTAAGTGCCGAAATCAAGAATGCTGACCGTAATCGCAATCACTTTGCGCTGATGTTCCTCGATCTCGATTACTTTAAAGAGGTTAACGATACCTTAGGTCACGCCATGGGGGATCAATTACTGATCGAAACCGCCAGTCGCTTAAAATCCTGTGTGCGGGATGCCGATGTGGTGGCGCGACTTGGCGGTGATGAGTTTACCGTAGTATTAAGTGCTATGGCTGATCATAAGGGGATTGAGCGAGTTGCCGAACATATTTTAAGGCGTATTGCCGAGCCCTATCTGCTCGGTGAAGAAACTGCTTATATTAGCGCCAGTATTGGTATCACGCTTTACCCCGATGATTCGACTAGTATTGAAGGTTTACTTAAACATGCGGATCAGGCTATGTATGCGGCAAAAGATCAAGGCCGCAATCGGTTTAACTATTTCACGCCATCGATGCAGGAATACGCTAAGTACCGCATGCGATTAATTCACGATCTCCGTCAAGCCGTGCTGAATAAAGAATTTGAACTGCATTATCAACCGATAGTAGCGATGGCGACAGGGGAAGTGGCTAAGGCAGAAGCCTTATTGCGCTGGTTCCATCCGGAGCGCGGCTCTGTATCGCCAGCAGAATTTATTCCCGTTGCTGAAGATACAGGGCTGATTGTTGAAATCGGTAACTGGGTATTTGAACAAGCAGCACGTCAAAGCGCCCAATGGCGCAAGACGTTGGGCGTGGAAATTCAGATCAGTGTTAACAAATCGCCTATACAGTTCCGTGATGAGGGCACTCTGTTACACAATTGGCTTGAATTACTGCAGCAGTTAGATGTCACTGGTACTGGCGTTTGTGTGGAAATTACCGAGGGGCTATTGCTTGATGCTAGCATGGGCGTGACCGAAAAATTGTTAGCCTATCGGGATGCGGGCGTGCAAGTTTCCTTAGATGACTTTGGTACCGGGTATTCATCACTGGCCTATTTGAAGAAATTCGATATCGACTATTTGAAAATAGATCAATCATTTACCCGTCATATTGATACGGATGAAAATGACCACACCTTGTGTGAAGCCATCATTGTGATGGCCCATAAATTGGGCATGAAAGTCATCGCCGAAGGGGTTGAAACCGAGGCGCAGCGGCAGGTGTTGCTCAATGCAGGCTGCGACTATGGCCAAGGTTATTTATTCTCTAAACCCGTCAGTGCCAGTGAGTTTGCCAGCAAGTATTTGCTGACATAAACACCTAGGCGAGAAAGGTTTATCAGGCGTGCGACGTTTTGCCTATAAATCCGCCGCGAATTTTGCTAGACTCCGCGGCCCCATTTAAGGGCATGATGCAGAAAATTAATAATGTTGAAGAGTACAACAAGTCATCTCTTCGATTCGTCTCTTTTTTGCTGCGCATTGAGCAATTCCACCGACTAACACCTAAGAGTTCCTATGAAATTTGACACACTCGGCTTATCTTCACCTATTTTGAATGCGATAACTGAGTGTGGCTATCAGCAACTCACTCAAGTGCAACAACAGGTTATTCCTCTCGCCTTAACGGGGAAGGATATTATGGCCTGTGCTCAGACTGGAACAGGTAAAACGGCTTCCTTCGCCTTGCCCGTGCTTGAGCAACTTGCTGCCCAACCTGCCGATAAACCCTTGCTGCGCGCCTTAGTGATGACGCCAACCCGTGAGTTGGCAATTCAAGTTTGTGCGAATATTCAAAAATATAGCCAGTTTTTGCCCCTTAAAACCTTAGCGGTTTATGGCGGTGCGAATATGAATCCGCAGCGTAAAGGAGTCGAGCAGGGCGTCGATATCCTCGTCGCAACGCCAGGGCGACTATTCGATATTATTGGCCAGTTCAATTTAGACCTGTCCAGTGTAACGACCTTAGTGATCGACGAAGCGGATCGTATGCTCGATTTAGGCTTTGTACGCGACATTGAAAAGGTGAAGCGCCTTATTGCCCCAGTACATCAAACGATGTTGTTTTCAGCCACCTATAGCGATGCGGTGAAGCAACTCTCCCATAAGATGCTCAATCAACCTGAATGGGTTAATGTTGCCGAAAATACCACGGCATCGACCGTAGAACAGTTAGTGTATCGGGTCGATAAGCGCCGCAAAGCAGAGTTATTATCTGAGCTGGTGGGGCGCAATAATTGGCGCCAAGTGTTGGTGTTCGCCAGTACTAAGGAATGCGCTGAGCATTTATTGCAGGAGTTAACACTCGATGGGATCAGCGCGGGCGTGTTTCATGGGGATAAAACCCAAGGGGCGCGTAATCGTGTGCTCGATGATTTTAAAGCCGGAAAACTGCGCGTGTTGGTGGCAACCGATGTGGCGGCCCGCGGGCTTGATATTCAGGCGCTGCCCTTAGTGATAAACCTAGAGTTGCCTTTCCTCGCGGAAGATTATGTCCATCGTATTGGCCGCACTGGCCGTGCGGGCCTGTCAGGTCGAGCGATTTCATTTGTCAGCCCAGCAGATGATGAAATGCTCGCAGAAATTGAAGCTTTAATTGGCCAGCAACTCCCTGTCACTGTGCAGCCTGGTTACGAGGAGGGCACGCCACTGCCTGCACGTTACCGCGATGCTCCCGCGGCAACCACTAAAACTAAATGGAGTTATAAAGCACCAAAAGATCGCACTATTGGCAAAGTCAGTGCTGTTGGAAAGTCGAGTGAGAGCCAAGCTAGAGCAAGAAAATCTCCTACCCGCGAGGGTAAGTATTCAAAAGATAAGGCGAAATTTAGCCCATTTCAAACTCAGCGTTCTGGTGGTAAGCCGCAGGGCGGCAATAAAGTAAAATAGCGCAGTACGCAGCGCGCCCAAGGCGCGCTTTTTGTTGAGCTTTAACTAGAATATCCCTACACTCGAATGCCCCTAAACGTTGCCCGTTACCCTGCGAGTGTTGTCCATGATCGTCAAAGCCATTCCCACCAATATCATCACAGGTTTTTTAGGTGTCGGTAAAACAACGCTTATAAAACAACTTTTGAAGACTAAACCTGAGGGCGAAACTTGGGCGATATTAGTCAATGAATTTGGTGAAGTCGGTATCGATGCGGGCCTCTTAGAGGCAAACAACAGTGGCGTGCAGATTCGTGAAGTTGCCGGGGGCTGCATGTGCTGCGCGGCGGGCGTACCCACGCAAGTGGCAATCAATCAACTGATCGCCCGTGCTAAGCCTGATCGCTTGCTGATTGAACCTACGGGACTTGGGCACCCTAATGAAATTATTAAAGTCCTCAGTGCGCCCCATTATCAACATGTTATCCGCCTTCAAAGCACTTTATGCCTAATCGATGCCCGTAAATTAATGGATGAACGCTACCGCGGACATGACAATTTTGTGCAGCAGTTGCAAGTAGCAGATGTGATTGTTGCGACCAAAACCGATTTGTATCCTGAGTTTGAGGCATTGCAGGGCAGGCAATTAGCTCAGGAATTAACTCGTTATCTCAATGCCTTACAACTCGATAATACGCCAGTGGTGGAGCATAGTTTGCCTCAAGGCTTATCGGCTCAATTACTTGAGCTCCTTAAGCAACCACGCCGTGATTTACCTAAACCGGCCATTAACCTAGCCGCTAGCATTAACGCATTGAGCCAATCTCGGAGTGTGTTGCGTAACACTGCCGACACTTTGGGTTTGCAGGGGCTGTTTACCGGAGAGGCAAGCGAGCAGGTCTACCAGTTTGATGCGCGTGGCATAGTACGTAAGCAAAATCAGGGGGAGGGCTGTTTTAGCTGCGGCTGGGTATTTGAACCTATGCAAGAGTTTGATTTTGATAAATTAATGCAATTTATTACCCTCCAGACCCAAACAAGTCCTACTTTACTGCGTTTAAAAGCGGTGATGATTACCAGCGATGGTATTGCAGGGATCAATTGGAGCAGTGGGGATATGACTGTCACTGAACTAGATGATTGTGTTGATTCTCGGCTCGAAATGATTGCAACCCAAGAGCTGGATTGGGACCACATTGAACTGGCCTTAATGGAATGTTTAGCCAGTTAATTGAAGGGGATTAATCGGTGAGCATTGAGGTCGGAATGGTAACGCCACGTATTTTTGCCAGTGTAGCCAATTCGCCTGTCTCAACCATATGTTGCATAAATAGATCGAAACGTTGTTGAAGTGGTTGAAATTTTACGTCTTTTGGAAAGGCCATAAAGCCATCTTGGATATCAATTCTGGGCATTATAGGGGTGATTGCCTGTGGAATTTTGATTTGCGCGAGCACCGCTTGAGTATTGCGTATGTTGGTGGCAAGCAAATCGAGATCGCCACGGGATAAGCGTTCAATACCACTTTTGAGATCTGCAAATTCATTAATTGTGAGCGTTTTGGTGCGTTCGTTAAACAAATAGCCGTAACTCCAGCCTTGCATTTTGCCAATTCTTAATCCATGGATACTGGCATAACTACCATCCCAAGGCGTGGGATGATTGACTCTGGCATAAAAAACGATTTCATCGCGATAAAAGGGTTGGGCCGAGAAGGCTAAGTGCTTTTGCCGTTCTTCCGAAAAATAGGGGCCAATTAAAATATCTGCTTGGCCACGCTCAACCATAGATTGCGCTCGGCGCCAAGGCGCTATTTGATAATGAATGGTCACTTTTTGTTGCTGGGCAAAACGATTAAGTATATCTACCCCTAAACCGATGTATTCGCCGTCCGGTTTTTGTTCAAAAATTTGGCTAAAACGAGTCCCTACAGCAAAGAGCTCCTCTGCTTTTATAGGGGCGACTAAGCAAATGAGGGTGAGCAAAACTAACCTTCGCAAGGTGTTCTTTAATGCCATTTCATTCCTGTGATGGTTGCTTCATTCCAAGTGGAATGTGGTGCAAGTAAGGGGAGTTTGTTAAATAAATCGTTACGTACTTTGAATATCAGCAAATTGTACACTGATTTAGATCCCTATCTGCACGTACCTGTCATCAATGCGGATAACCGTGCCTCAATAACCGGAAGATAACTAAATAAAAAGATTGGTAATTTTATAATATAAATCCTTAACCATATTTGTTTCAAATTGTATCCTTTGTGGTTGGTGTGATGGCGGAAGACTTATATTATTCAGGCAAGCTCAAGCAAACTGGGTTATGCTGCGCCGCCAATGCGTATTTTGATTAAAAGAGAACCCATGAAGTTACAGCAAATTGATAAATCCCTTTATCGTAGCAATATGAACCTGTTTATGGTGGCCTTAGTGTTGGCCTTGATCGTTTGCTCCCTTGGCTTTGGGGCTGGATTAATTGCGCTCTTTGGCGTTGAGGCTTTACCCGGTGAGCCTACAGGAAATTTCCACTGGAATTTACTCGGGGTGATTTTGGCGGTATTACTTTGTAGTGCCATTGTCTATCAGCTAAAAACTCAGCCCTTTTTTAAAGAGATTTATTATGTGTGGCAGTTAAAACAACTGCAAAATCACATTTATCGCAAGCTGGCTAAAGTCAAAGCAGCTGCGGCGAACAATGATATAAATGCGTTGATTACATTGCTATTTTACTTCACCAGTTTACGCCAGGTGTATTTGCTGGATGATAATACCTTGACCTTATCAGCGGTTGATAAGGAGCTTGCACAGTTACAGGCACAATGCGACGTTTTAGGATTAGCGCTATCGGCTGAACAATTTGAGGTCGAACTGTTAGCGGGTTTTTAAGGCTAGATTTAATGACTAGATTTAATGACTTAGTCGCGTATCAAGGCCGTTAATTAAAAAGTGAGTGCATGCACACTCACTTTTTAATTGGAATCGATTAGCGGCTTAGATAACGCAGTTAAGGTATTAGTTCGCTGCCTGCTGCGCACGTTGCAGCGTCAGTAACCACTTACCATAGATATAAATCCCCACAGCCGAAATGGTGCCGATCGCGGCGATAATATACCAAGCCATACCGATATTGTGGCTGTGGTAGAGCAGCTGAGTCAGATCATGGGCGTTTTCGCCAGTAAAGCTGACTAAGGTGGTAAAGGCTTCCCCCTGCGGGATGGCATTCACATCCGTTGCGCTCATGCCGCGCTCGAGTAATAAGTCGCGTGAGAACAACTCTTTCGAGGCGAAAATTTCATAGAGTTTTGGGCCAAAATAACCTTCTAAGCCCCAGCCAATCCCTTGAGGTAGCATCACAAAGCCAAGGTACATGGCTTTTTTACCTTCGGGGGCAATGTTACCCATAAATTCGTTTTTCTTTGGGCTAATCATCATTTCGCCAATCGAAAACATGGCGATGGCGAGCACAATAAACCAAGCCGCATGGAAGGCACCGATAAACACAAAGGCTAAAATACTGAGTAAACAGCCAATCAACATGGCAGTAGTTATGCGGTATTTGGCGGTCAGGGCGGCAATTAAAAAGCAGCTCGTCATAATCAAGCCGGCGTTGAGGTTAAGCATGCCCTCAGGCATCACTTTCGTGCCTTCATTATTTAATCCGAGCCAGAATTGTAAAATACCGTTGCTGGTGCCTTCATTACCAAAGAGCGAAGTGACAATCACACTGGTATCGACCCACTCGGAAATATGAATCGGTAGTACATCAAACAGCGCATTAAACAAGAACCAAAAACCTGAAAATACCAGCATGTAATAGATTACAATTGGCTTTTTAAGCTCATGCCAAGCGTCGCGCCATAGGGACTCTTGTTTGACTTCACCTGATTTAATTTGCTGATTACGGATGAGGCGCTCGGCTTTTCCTGGCTCGGTATATGTCAATAAAAACAGGAAGTTTAGTGAGATAATCGCAGCGCAGGCATAAAACACATTATCCCAAGAAAGTTGACGCATATGCACGGCAACCAATGGACCTAAGAAGCCACCGATATTCACGACTTGGTAAAATATCCCCCAAGCCATGGAGGTGTTATTGCGATTGGTGGAGAGCACTAAGGTGCCTTGAATACCGGGTTTAAAGATACCCGTGCCGATGGCGAGTAGCAGTGCCCCCGATAAAAAGCCCCAAAAGGTAGGGAAGAACGCCATAGTCAGGTAGCCCATGATTTTAATCACGGTCGAGCCGAAAATGGTTTCCTTGTAGCCGACCCGGTCGGAAATCCCACCAGTAAAGACGGGTACAAATGTTTGCATAATCGCCCAGAGCGAAATAATAATGCCATAGTCGCTGAGGCTGATCCCCAGACCGCCAGCCGATTCAGGCGCTTTGGCGTATAAGCCAGCACTGGCTTTGACACCGTAATAGGCGATTCGCTCGACCAGCTCCATGCCGCCCACTAACCAAAAAATATAACTTAGGCTAGTGATGGAGGCCCACATACCTAACTGTTTGACTTCGCGCAGATCATTCTCTGCATTTGGACTATTGTGACTCATGTCCTTCCCTTTATTATTGTTATTGACTTTAATTTCACTAATTCATTATTAATTAAATGGTTAGCTAAATTGCAGAGACAAATAATGCCTCGATAATTAACTCATTTCGGGCAATATAAACCTACACTTTACCTAATTAAGGGGTAAATACCAATAAAGTAGTGAAAAATGATGAGTTTCGCCACATCTGTTATTGAGTAGTGTTTTATTTGTCGTGATGGGTTGGTAAAAGTGTGCCATCAGTAAGATATTGTGTAGATTAGTTTTTGTTATAAATTTATCCTGCTAATCGGGTTTGGTATTAAAGTAAAATTTAGGTACAATCCATTGCCGCATTTTTGTTCATCATTCTATTTATCTAAGTGAATACCGCTAGAACAATCTGAGTGCGCACCCTGCCTTTATTTTTGTGAGATTTGGTTATGACTGCTGTTTCCCATAGCGCAACGGATCAACGCCTGCTGCAAGAGCCGATTTCGAAGCTTTTCTGGCGCTATACCATTCCAACAATCGCCTCCATGCTGGTGACTGGGGTATATGTCACCATTGATGGTATCTTCGTCGGACATTATCTCGGTGAAACCGGGCTTGCTGGCATGATGCTGGCTTATCCCGTGGGCGCGATTCTCTACGCCGTCGGTGCCATGATTGGCATGGGCAGCGCCGCGTTAGTCTCGATTAACTTGGGGCAAGGCAATGTCGCCAAGGCGCGTAAATTGCTCGGCAACGCCTTTAGCTTGTGTTTACTGGCAGGGGCATTTTTTGCCTTAATCGGCGGGATTTTTTCGCGAGATATTTTAATCGCCCTCGGCGCTGAGGGAGAAATACTCGAAAATGCTAATGAATACCTGTTTTGGTATTTTGCCTTATGTCATTTCCCTATTATCTCAATGACATTTACCACCTTGCTGCGTAACGATGGTCGCCCCTCCATGGTGACCTTTGTGCTGATCTTAGGTGGCGTGCTGAACACCTTTTTAGATTGGCTGTTTATTGTGGTGTTTCCCTTCGGTTTAGCAGGGGCGGCGATTGCCACCATGTTGTCGCAGGCTGTGACTGGCTTGCTCTGCCTGCAGCATTTTTTTGGGGCGTGCACTCAGCTCAAAATCAACCTAGAGCAGATGAAGCTTAAGCTTGATAACTGCATCAACATCGCCCGTGTTGGTTTGCCAAGCTTTTTAATGAATCTGTATCTGTCGATTGTATTGACTCTGCATAACACCGCATTTTTATGGGTTGGTGGCCCTTTGCATGTGGCAGCATACGGGGTGGTCAGTTATACCGAAGCGTTTTTCTACCTGATTTTTGAGGGGATTGCCCTCGGTACTCAGCCGATTTATAGCTTTAATGCGGGAGCAGGGCGCTTCGATAGGGTTAAACAGGCACGCAATATTGCCTTTGGCATGACCTTACTCACCGCCGCACTTGGCTTACTGTTGATTTATTCCCGCCCTGAATGGTTGGTGTACCTGTTTGCCGGTGATAACCCAAGCCTTACGCCCGTCGCGATTGAAGGCATGCGATGGTATTTCTGGGGCTTGCCGATGGAAGGCCTCATTTTAGTGGGGGCGAGCTTCTTCCAAGCGATTAATTGTTCGAAACAAGCATCGATTCTAACTGGCGCAAAACTCATACTGATTGCTGCGATTATCTACTGTTTTGCTTGGGCTTTTGGCGTGATCGGTGTGTGGATATCGCTCGCGACCTGTAGCACGCTATTGGTCATTTGGATGTTCATTGCCATGCAGCGGCTTAAGATTAAAGCCTAATTTTTGTTTAGTTATTATCTTAGTCTTGAAACCGACTTAATACTGGCGTGTCGGCATGGGCTCTGATACATTTCGCTGGTTTAAACCCTGCTTAAAATGAGCTCAGTCTGTAGTATGAGTGTTGTCGATAAAATACCGTTACCGACTGACAGTAATGCAGGTGGATAGGATAAATTCTGGGCCACTTTGTCTGGCTTTTCGTTTGTTATTTAAGTTTTAAGAGGCTCTTATGCGCACCGCTGCAGTCATCTCTATGCTGTTGTTTGGCGTGTTAACCAGTGTTAACGCCAGCGCCAAGGATAATGAGTTAGTGTTTGCTAGCGATTTTGAGGGTAACCGCTTATCACAACCTTGGTCTTGGATCATGGGGTGCCAATTTGAGGGTGCTGAGCCCCATAGTGGCGAGAGTGCGTTGTTATGTGCAGAAGGCAATAGCAGTATTGTCAGTAAATACCCTGTATCGGAAGCGGGTCTATTAGAGTTTTGGGTAAAAACTCAAAATATCCAAACCCAATATCGGATTAATGTGCTCACATCGCCAGTATTAAAACTGGATGCCCAGTGGCAGCATGTGGCGCTTATCGATGTTACTCCTGGCACAAATGAATATTTAGCCCATCGGGTGTCGATTGACGATCCGAGTCGTCAATATGTTCGCCTCGATATTGAAGCGATTAATGGCCCTATCAGTTTGGATGATTTAACCCTCGATAAAATTCGCTTAGATATTGCCCTGCAAAAAAACGAGCAAAAAATTATCGGCGGCATTTTAGATAAACTTAAAGAAGACAAAAACTACGAGGTTCAGGCCGAATCCTTTAGAACGCTGGGGAAAAACTACGCCGCCCAGCTCGAAAGCCAAAGACAATACCTTGAGTATTCGAATGCGATTTATTCCAGTATCACCTTTGTACTGGCGACCTCTGAGCGCAATAAAATGTCTAACCCTTTGGGTTATAACACCTTTAGGTCGGTGTTAACTGACGCTAAGCGGATTGCGTCGCCGATTCAACAGGCGCGTTTAGGCTCTATGGTCAAGCCCTTTGGTGACTTAGCAACCGCCACCTTAAATGTAGTGAGTGCTGGCGCCTACTCAGCCTTTGCTGAACCTTTTAAATCCTTCCTTGCGGCCACCTTTGACCGCTCAAACTATGACAACAGCGACTTAAGTCGCAGTGATAAAAAGTTTGCCGAGGAAAACGGCCTTAAGATTTATCAACAGGCCGAGCGCTTTATGTCTGAAATCGAAAAAGAGTTGCAACAGGTGACCGCACTCGATAATGATTTAGTCAGTATGCAGAAGAACTTAGATAATTTCCGCAAGGATTTAGACAAACATCTGCGTAGCTATCTGCAACACGCCAGCATTGCCCGTACGCCCGAAAATTACAGTAAGGTGATGAGTAAAGATGAGCAGACTCGGGCGCAAATCATGGCTGAAGTGAATGCCAATATCAGTGCCAAAGCCGAAGCCTTACTTGCCTCTAATAGTAATGCTGAACTGGTACAGTACATGATTAAAACGACTGAAAAAATGGATGAGTTTCAGGAGTTTAAAGAACGTTTTAATCAAATTACTTCAGCGATGTTAACCTTCTATGACCGCTTTGAGCGCTCGATTGCCGCCGAGCAAAATCCCTTTACCGATCCAAGCGATAGGGCGGTATGGGAACAACATGCTCAAAGTGCACGCAATTATATTCGCCAGTCGAAGGAAGCCTTTACGAAAGCCTTTATGTAGCAGGTTGTTGTAGAAACATCGATTGAGCTTTTTCATCAAAATGGCGGAGAAACAATTGTTCTCTGCCATTTTTTATATACGCAATTTACCCAACCGATCGTTTAATAAACCATTTTAATCTGAGCGTGTTGTAGGCAAACCGAAAGTACATTATGTTGTTGATTTAAAATCGCCAGTTGTTTGATTATCTCAGTGATGGAGTCGTTGAGATGGAGTTTCAGACAATCCCAATTATACGGGTTTTTGATGAATGCTCAGATTTGTGATAATCACATTTTATCGCCAGCAGAAGGTGCGGGTGATAACGTCAACCAACTACGGTGCTTTTCGATCTGAATCTAGGCGTTAATTATATGAATATTAAACGCACATTTTTTTATTATGAAAGAAACAGAAAACAACAAGCCAAAATGCTCGCTTTTAATATGCTTTTTTTGCCCGTTATCCTTTGGCTTATTTTGATATTCATTCCAAAAAGTGATCCTTTTTATAACGAATTTTTATTTTACGTAAAATATATTGTTGTGGTTTCTGAGCTTGCTCTGTTATCGCTAACAGCATGGTTGCTTACTCATCCTGCTAAATTTTATATCAAGCTGACAAACTCCGAGTTCAGCTCATTTCACCCTACTTTTAAAGAATGGACGTTCAGTGTCAATCCGCAAGACATTATTGAAATTGAGCACAGCACAGATATAGGATCAAACGCTAGCCTTATTTTAGTGAAAATGAATAATGGTTCATCAGTTTTATTGAGCCCTAACTATCCATATAAGCGAAGCGAACTATACGATGCATTGCGGTTAGTTAACCCAAATATAAAAACGCCCAACAACACTTGGTTGTTCCCTTATAAAAAGTAAAAAATCAATTATTGACTGGCCAATCTCTAAAATGGGATGTCATGTCCTGCAACTCACTGTAACCTTGCTTAACCAAACCAATTACTGCTCATTGGTTTTATTGGGTGGGTTAATATGTCTTAAATACACCAATATTTTAATGAGTTAGCTCAATTTCATGTCTCAGCTTTAGCTCGTACAAGTTGTAGACAAACCAAAAGTGCTTATGTTGTTGATCTAAAATGGATAGTCAGATTTTTACTGAAATCACACAGAATTATGGACACTACCATATCTTAACTTCGCTCTGCGATGGAGTTCATAGACTTCACAACCTAACAATGGCTCAGTTCTATTCAGCACTGCGCCAAAACGCTCAAAGTAGTCCTCATTAACTTGCTTTGCACTGATAAGTGGTACTTCCATACTGACATCTACACGACCTTTACGTATTAACGCTGGGTCAAGATTATCAAGATGATTTGTGGTCATTATGACAAGGCAATCATCAAGAGGGACGATTCCGTCTAAGGCGTTTAGAACGCCACCTAAAGTGAGTGGTGGGTTATCTACATTGCTTTCAGCAGTACGTGATACCGTGGCCTTTACACAGTCACAGTCCTCTATTAACAACATCGCTCCGGGCGCTACCTTTCTAATTGCTTTATGAATAGTGGCATCATTGACAGTCGATAGATTCAATATGTATAGATCGCGATGATACTCAACCGCTAAGGCTCTCGCTATACCCGTCTTACCTGTACCCGTTTTTCCATGTAACAGTATGGTTAGCTTACTGACAACCGATTTTCCCCGACTTGCGAAGTTATCAACTTCCCTCATCAAGTCCTGCTTAAACCCTTCATCTAGCACTAAGTCACTAAAACCCGATGATTTCAATGTACCGTAGCGACACCATTCGGTTTCTTCGAAAATATTCACTTTCGGCTCATTAGAGATGTCTCCACGAGTATCTTCTAAAAAACGATATAGTTTATCTTTTGCCCACCATGGTGCTCTTACAGTAATAGAATCGTATGCCATCGAACTATCGACCTTAGTACGAGTTGCCAACATAAAACAACCACCGTATTTAAACAGATGCATACCATAGCCGATAGACTTAACACTGACACGCCCGTCGTAATTCACACCATAGTCAAAGTAAACAGCCTCAGAGATAGAACGTGAAAAAAACGGAATGGTAGTATTACTGATCAAAAAGGACAGCTTATTGAATATCTCTGTGCGTGCCTGATGGCTATCGTCTATAGTGAGCCGCACAAATAGCAGGCTACTGAGCCAACTTAACAGTTTCGCGGGGACATCTTTTAGCATGTAGCCTACGAATCCAATTAACGTAAATGTTAATACTCCAACAATGACTGCCGTCAACAAAGGATCACTATTGGTGAGCGCCTTTATTTGTAGTAATACCTCGTTCATTTACTCACCTTTACTATAAATGCCTAATAGATATAGTCGATAATACGACCAGCCGCGTCGAGGATACTCGTAAGGTATCCTCAGTATTGCGCTATCGCATCTGGTTAAAGCGACTTGATAAAGATCCTTTACTTATCACTAGTACAAGCTATTGCTTTAGGCTGCGGCGCTCATCAAAGAGCAGAACGGCGCGGCCTTGCATCCACTGATTGACTTGCACTACATCCGTGTTTAACAGCCCGTTCGCCATCTTATAGGCAGGACGCCTAAATGTCGTGCAATGCAGGGATACGTGAGAACGACCATGGCTCTCGTTCATAAGCTTAGAAATCCTAGATTTCTCTATTCACCGAGTCGGCGGCGAATGCCATGGCAAGCCTGTATCTGTAGGTTGATAACTCTTATAAATCAAATGTTTAAAATATTGTTATGCTAAATTTTAAATAAGAAAGCCGCCAATAAAGGTCGGCTTTCATGTTTCGATTGTCCCGTAACCTTTGCGTTTCTTGGTTACATTAAATCTTGAGGCATTACAGCAAGTACACGTTCGAGCTGCAGGCGCCGTGAGCACCGACGACGAGGGCTTGTTCGATATCGGCGGTTTTTGAGGGACCGGCGATAAACACCCCAAACTCACCTGAGGCTAGCGTGATTTCTTTTGCCGCTTGATGCATGTTTGGCACAATCTTATTGGCTGGCAGGGCTAAGATCAGGTTTTCACAGATAAAAGGCGTTACTCTGTGGCCTAAGTTCTTATTGTTTACCCAAATGGCACCATTTTCGGCAACACCAATATCCCCAGGGATCACCGCATAATCGATATCCCTGAGCTCGTGAGCCGTTGGTGGCACATCACGGTTTGCTGTGATGCCCTCAACGAGGGAGATAACCTGTAAGCCTTGGGCGACAAGCTCATCCACTTTGGCTTGCAGTGCCGCGAGGCCGCCTTCACGGTGAAGTGTACCCGCAACGGTTTTCAGATTGGTTTCAAACTGGCCAACCAGATCTTCAACCCTTGGGGCGACATCGATGCTTGGCATAGGATGGTTTGTTAAAGCCGACAGTTTGAGCGCATTGAGAATTTCGTGCTTACTAGACATCTTATAGGCTCCTGTGTTTCTTAAACCAAGCTTCGAAGCTGGAGTTGGGGGCGACTGGCAGTTCACGGTATTTACCCCAGGCACCGCTAAAGGGCTTGAGCAGACTACCGGGCAGAATGCGCAGTGCAGTTCGGGCCGCGCCCATTGAGCAATTGAGCAGAGTAGTGCTTGCCATAAATTTACCCACTAATGGCATATAGCCGTTTTTGCCGTAGGGGAGTTGTCCGGCTTTGGCCTTAAGGCGTCTGTGGTGGTGAATAATCTTATCGAGCGGCACCTTGGTCGGGCAGACATAGGTACAGCTACCACACAGAGTACAAGCCCAAGCGATGGAGTTGGTATCGTCATGCTTGGCACCCACCGCAATCCCAATCGGGCCGGGAATGGTGTAGTTGTAGCTGTAACCACCAGAGCGGCGATACACAGGACAAGTATTTAAACAACCGCCGCAACGAATACATTTCAATGATTCTGCAAGGATTTTATCCTTCATCATCTCGGTACGGCCGTTATCGACGATGATCACATGCATCTCTCCATCGACCTGTGGTCCACGGTAGAAGGCGCTATAAGTAGTGACGGGTTGGCCAGTTGCGTTGCGTGCGAGGGTGCGTAGTAACACGGCGGCGCTGTCGATATCGGGGACAATTTTGTCGATCCCCATTGAATGCAACTGCAACTTGGGTAGGTTAGCGCCCATATCGGCGTTACCTTCGTTGGTACAAACGACCACGGCGCCCTTATCGGCAATCGCCATGTTTACCCCTGTCATGGCGGCATCGGCGCTGAGGAATTTTTCACGCAAATGCGCGCGGGCGGCACGGGTTAAATACAAGGGATCGGCTGCCCCCGCTTTAGTGCCGAGTTTCTCATGGAAGAGATCACCGACTTCTTCTTTTTTCATGTGGATAGCGGGCACCACAATGTGCGAAGGCGGCATTTTCGCGAGCTGAATAATGCGCTCACCTAAGTCGGTGTCGATGACTTCAATTCCACGCTGCTCTAAGTAAGGGTTGAGATGACATTCCTCGGTGAGCATTGATTTGGACTTAACTAACTTCTTCACTTTATGGCTAGCTAAGATCTCGTGCACGATACGGTTGTGCTCGGCGCCATCTTTGGCCCAATGCACTTTGATGCCGTTGGCAAGACAGTTTTGCTCAAAGGTTTCAAGGTATTGTGCAAGGTTGGTTAAGGTATGCAGTTTGATTTCAGAACCTAACTGACGCAGTTGCTCCCATTCGGGTAAGCTGCCAGCGGCGCGATCGCGTTTTTCGCGCAGCACCCAAAGGGCTTTAGAGTGCCAGTCAACTCGGGTTTCATCGCGGCAGAAAATATCGGCTTTATGAGCGTGAACCTGTGAACCCGTGGCCCCGTGATTATGTTGATATGCCATAGTGGGTCTCCTAGAGCGCGGCGTTAAGCACTTGCGCTATGTGGCGAATTTCAATCGGCAATTGTTGTCTGCGGATCATGCCATCGAGGTGCAAGAGGCAAGAGGGATCGAAGCCAACCACATATTGCGCGCCTGTTGCCGCGTGGGCTTGGGCTTTGTCTTTACCCATCTTGGCGGATACGGCTCCTTCATCGACGGCAAAAGTACCACCAAAGCCACAGCATTCATCGCGACGGTCTGGATAGACAATGTCGATACCAGCGATATTGGCAAGCACGGCTTCAACTTTGTTGAATCGCGGGCCCATTTGCTCGCTTGGCGTGGCAAGGCTCAGCATACGAATGCCGTGACAGCTTAGTTGCAGGCTGATCTTATGGGCAAAAGGTTTGTTGAAGGCGGGAATGGGGGCGATATCGTGGAGGAACTCGGTCAGTTCATAGAGTTTGTCGATAACGGCTTGAGCTTCTGGGCTGCTATCAAACTCGTGGAAATTTTCTTTGGCGGCCACTAAACAAGAAGCGGCAGGACAAACAATGGCATCGCATTCTACACCTTTGAAAGCATTGAGTAATTTCAAGGTGGTACTGCGTGCTGCATCAAAGCAACCCGAGTTAGTCATCGGTTGGCCACAGCAAGTTTGGCCTGCGGGTAGAATCACTTGGTGTCCGAGTTTTTCCAGTAATTCCAGAGTGGCAATGGCCACATCCGGCATCATTTGGTTAACGAGACACGGGATGAAAAGGGCGATTTTCATTGTGCTTTCTCTTTCTTGTTAGTGAACGACATTGCCTTGCATTGTGGCCCCAAAGTCCACACAAATGCTAAGGTAGTTGATCCAATATAGGCTTATCTAAAGTAAATAAGTAGCCCTAATTTAGTAAATGATCTACTAGATTTTTGCAAAAATGAGAAGTTTTTAACAATATGATTTTAAATGGTTAATTGGGTTTTTATTTTAAGATTTATTTCGTTAACTTTGCGGAGTTGTCGATAAATGAGAATAGTTTTCTTCTAAAGAAAAACGGGGCTATCTTTAGCCCCGTTTGGTCAGTGTGTTAGCGACTGCACTCTTCGAGCAGATACGCTAAGTGGCGGTAGGAAATACCACTGTGTTGGGTCAAACCGACCTCGCACATACGGTTGGCGTAATAGCCTTCTTTAACCTCAACTGGGATTAACTTCTTAATATTGCGCAGGGCGCTGGCGTTGATTTCTGGCTTATATAAACCTTTTTCACCGGCGTATCCACAACATTCAATACCCGCGGGTTTGAGCACTTGCGCCGAGCAAGCATTGGCAATGGCTTGCATCTTAGGCTCTAACTTCATCTTGCGAGCACTACAACCTAAGTGTAAAGCAACATTGACCTTTTTGTTGATGGTCAGCTTGTCCAGCAGCTTGTCATGCATAAACTCAACTAGATCCGTTATTTGTACCTTTGGGTTACCCGTGAGGGTGCGATAAGTACAAGATAAGGCATCGACTAACACTGGGATCTTGCCGCCATTGCTCATCTTGCTAAGCACATCGATAAGCTCTTGGCGTTTGGCGTCGGCGTTTTTAAAGTCGCCCTTTGATTCCCACATTTGGCCGCAACATAAATCGCGGGTCTTTTCTGGCGTGACAACGTTATAGCCCGCGCGCTCTAGTAGGGTTACAACCACCTCTGGCAAGGTGCGGTTATCCGGATCTTTCGGCGTTGGACCAAAGGTGCGGCCACCACAGGCGGGGAAGTAAACCACGGTTTCTTGGCCTGCTTTGGCGGGTGACGGTTTAGGCAGTTTGCCGCCTTTGGGGAAGTCAGGATTCCAGTAAGGCACTTCTTTAGAAATCAGCCGACCCGTTTTCATCAGCGCATTAGTAATGCCATCGCCGGTGATTTTATGGATAACCCCAAGTACATCAAAGCCCGTACTGATCACTTGGTTTACCGCGCCAAAATGCTTGGCTTGGAAATCCAATACTTTTTGCTCTGTGGTGCTGATATAAGGTGTACGTAGTTTACGGACTAACTGACCCATGCTGTTATCGACTGGACAGGCGATAGTACAAAGCTGACAGGCGGCGCAGGTATCAATCACATCGTATTTTGCATCGGCGCGCATTTTAGCGGCCGCAGCTTTATCACCGGACTGCTCTAAGCGCTCGATTTCACGCAGAGTCGCGATCCGCTGACGTGGCGAGAAGTTAAGTGCTGATGTTGGGCAGGTTTTTTCGCAGAAGCCACATTCGATACATCTATCAACAAAATCATCGACAACAGGGCAGGGCTTAATATTTTTAACGTGGACGTTCGCATCATCGTTAAGAATAACGCCTGGGTTTAGAATACCCTGAGGATCAAATAGTTGTTTGATGCTCTTCATCAAAGTGTAAGCATCTTGTCCCCATTCTTTTTCAACAAACGGTGCCACAGCGCGGCCAGTGCCATGCTCAGCTTTCATGGAGCCGTTGTACTTGTTAATCACCATATCGGCAATATCGTCCATAAAGGCATGGAAGCGGTCGATATCGGCTTGAGTGGAGAAGGTCGGAGTAATAATGAAGTGGAAGTTACCTGCCAGCGCGTGGCCATAAATACAGCCTTCAGGGTAACCATGTTTATGGAAAAGCTCAGTGATATCGTGAGCTGCTGCGGCTAGATGTTCAAGCTCAAAGGCCACGTCTTCGATGATAACTGAGGTTCCTTTTGGACGCTCGCCACCGACAATGGGGAAAAGCCCTTTACGCATCGCCCAGTACTTGTCGTAAACCGCGGGATTGGTACTGAATTCCATCGGACGGATGAAGTCAAAACCAGCCAGTTTGGTACTGACATCTTGGGTATAGCGTTCGAGCGTTTGAGCATCATCCGCACGGGATTCAATCAATAGAATCGCCGATAACGCAGGCAGTTCCGACAACCAATCTGGCATGCCTGGCTTGCCTGTTACCGCTTTAATGGATGGCCAGTCAAGGAGTTCGGCCGCAGAAACACTTTCACCATTAATCAGCGGAATGGCGCGTGCAGCATCTTCCATATTATGGAATACAGCCATGGCTGAGGCTTTAAATTTAGCTTCATTTACAGTGTGGTAAGTGACTTCGTTAATGAAAGCTAACGTACCTTCCATCCCGACCATTAAGTGGTTAATGATGTCAAATGGGTCGGTAAAATCGATTAAGGAGTTAATACCGTAGCCAGTGGTATTTTTGATGGAATACTTTTTACGAATGCGCTCGGCCAATACGGTGTTATGGCGTGTCAGATGGGAGAGCTCGCTCAGATCTTGCAGTAATTTTCCGTGGGTCTTAGCAAACTCAGCCTTAGATTTTTCACAGCCAGTATCGAGTTCAGTGCCATCGGCAAACAACAGTTTTGCCGATGCGATGGTTTGGTAACTGTTTTGAGCAGTACCACAGCACATGCCTGAAGCGTTGTTAGCTACAATTCCGCCAATTTTTGCCGAAGCAATCGTCGCTGGATCGGGGCCGATTTTGCGATTCAGTGGCGCTAGCACAGCATTCGCGTCTGAACCAATAACGGCGGCACCTAAGGTAATTTGTTTTGCATCGCTACTGACTTCAATCTTTCTAAAACCATCATGGCCAAGGATAAGTAGTATCCCTTCACCAATCGCTTGGCCAGATAAACTGGTGCCTGCTGCTCTAAATGTGACGGGCGCATTATGCTTGCGGGCAACGGCTAAGGTGAGTTTTACCTGTTCTAAGGTCTCGGCATGGACAACAACTTCGGGCACGATTCTGAAGTAGCTGGCATCGGTAGACCAAGCAAAACGACGGACGGGATCATCCGTCACCGGACGATCACCTAATTGTGTTCTGAGATCACTGATGACCTCTTTGTAGTTAATCGACATAACATCACTCTCTTTATCTTATAGAAGAAAGTCGAAGTCACTCGGCGTGACTTCGAACAAGATGGATTAGAAGCCACCCCAAAGTGTTGCGATAGTGCCTGCAAGTAAGGCGTAGCCAAGGGCAACAGGCATGGTTTTACGAATAATTTCCGACTCTCTACCCGCCATTCCTACTACAGTTGCTGCGGCAACCACGTTCATTACGCACATCATGTTACCGGCGTTTGCACCGATACCTTGCAGTGCCAATATCAGTGTATGGTTCATGCCAACATTATCAGCCACACTGTATTGCAGGCTTGAGAACATCATGTTTGAGAACGTCGCTGAACCTGACAGGAAGGCACCAAAAATCCCCACGATAGGCGCCATCCATGCCCATACCGCGCCCATTGAATGGCCCAACATATCGGCTAAGGCCACTGGCATAGAGGCTAGTCCAGCACCATTAGCACCTGAGTTTAAGAAGATTTTCACCATAGGTACTGAAGCACCTAATGAAATAATCGTCGGTAACATTGATTTGCATGAAACACCGATGGATTGCTTAATCGCAGGACTTTTCATTTTGAACAGGAAGAAACCGATAATACACACTGCGACGAAGAAGGCGCCAGGGGCGTATAAGGTTGCAAAGCTCGCTTTAAGCTCAGTACCCATAAGGCCTGTCCAGCTAATGTTGAAACTCGATAACCAAGCTTTCAGTGGCGTGACTGTACGAGATAACACTAACAGCGCAGCCATGATGATATAAGGTGTCCAGGCGGCAATTTGTGAAAACTGGGCTTTCGCTTCGATCTTCACACCTTCTTGGTTGTCATTCTCTGCGAAATCATTCCAAGGTGTTTTAGGCAGTAGGTAGCCCTTACGCGCAACAGGGATCACCAGTGCCATACCGATTAATGCACCAATAACCGATGGGAATTCAGGGCCTGCAAGGTAGTTAATAATCCAGGCGGGGACAGTAAAGGCAAGACCTGCGAAAATCGCAAATTTCCAAATGGCTAAGCCTTCTTTAAAGGATTTATTGCGGCCAAAGAACCCGGTCAGCATCGTCACCATAACCAGTGGAATTAATGAACCTGTGATTAAGTCGATAGTGATCATATGCATTACGATATATCGAGCATAACCTGCATAGGTTCCACCATGGGCAGCAAACTGCTCAGCAGCCATACTTACACCACCTTGGATAAGCCCCTGTTCCATCCCAAAGAGCACGGGTAAACCAATTGCCCCAAATGATACGCAGGCTGAGTCGGCAATTAAGGCGACTACGGCGGCGGCGACAGGAGGTACTCCCAGTAATACCAGCAGTGGCGCGCCAATGGCGGCTGGCGTACCAAAGCCAGCACTACCTTCGATAAAGGCGCCGAATAACCAACAAATAATAATCACCTGTACACGGGCATCGGCACTGATGTTAGTGAAGCCTGCTCGGATAGTATCCATTGCACCTGAATATTTCAGAGTATTAAGTAGGAATACCGCACCGAAGATGATGGTTAATGGCGTGATCGCTGACAGCAGTCCTTCAAGAACGGATGCGGCCAATAGAGTGGTATCCATTTGCCAAATAAATACGGCGGCGATGGCCGTAACTACCATGGAAATGGGCATAGCTTTTGACGCGGGCATTCTCAGTAATACAAGAAAGATCATTACACTGAGCACTGGCGTCAAGCTGGCGAGGAGTTGGAGTATTGTCATGCTTGCCTCTACATAAAGTGGTCTGTCTTATTTTTTATAGGAATCTTATTGGTGCTTCGATATCAGAACTTATGGTGGATAAATCAGCAGTATTCACTACTAATAATCACTGTTACGACATTCTGTGGTGTGTACTAGACGCTATTCGGGGTTGAACTTATATGATCTAGATCATTTTGACTGCTGTATGAAATGCTAATTTACAGTGCTGCGGGAGGCTTCTCTCATAGGATTTCTCCAACTGTGACCAATGTCACTTAAAGAGTTGTTTGTATATTCCTATGCTCAGTAATTAATTTAACTTGTATGCTTTTT